>CALLPS010000424.1 GCA_938015355.1 uncultured Pleurocapsa sp. | reverse complement strand
TTGCTTCGTGTTGTTACGTTTTGCTTCGTGTTGTTATTCTATCGTGCGATCGTATATTCATAATTGAAAATAAGCGATCATCAAAAACTTGAAAACGGTTACGAGCTAGCTAAATCAGGAGTTTTGAGTATTTAAATCAATTTGCAGAAGTGAGTCGAGAGCGAAAAATTGACTCTAACTCGAAAAATTCAGAAATTGACCTTTGAGATCGTCTTAATGGTGAAAGGATAGAAAACTAAATTTTATCCAAAATCCAATACTAACCTTAGATTTTTATCAGGAGAATTAAGAACAATGGCGGATAAAGGAAGTCTCGTTGTAAGCATCAACCAAGATCATGCTGGCGGAGACTATGACAATCTCAGAGGTGTGACTTTGACAGAATGCATGATAGCCTGTCTAGACCAACCAGAAGCTCGTGCTTTTACCTATAACCCATCGGGAGTCAACAATGATGGGAATCCCGTCTGTTGGTTAAAAAGGGAAGTAGGTCCAATATCTTCCGTGAATCCAAACCAAGGGGCAGTAACGGGCTACGTGCAATAGTAATAACTTTCCCAAAATTAAATCGTAATTAACAGACCAAGTCGAGATCGCCTGAGTTGAAGTTTTGATTCAGGCGATCGTCTTTATTGTTGATGACGACCTTTTTTCTCATCTCTTTGCGCCATCAATTCCGCCATTTGTGTACGTTGTTCAGGAGTTAGTATTTCTCGTACCTGAAGCATGGTTTCTAAGCGATTACTGGCTAATTTTTGATGTATGGTTTGCAGTTGTTGATGTTGTTCTCGTAATTGCTCAGGGGTAGAATCACTAGCTAAGAGCGATCGCAATTCTTGACGTTTGGTTTGTAGTTGTTGACGTAAGGTTTCTTTTTCGCTGCGGGTTTCTTCTTGGATTGTTTCAATTTTTTGAGATTGCTCGGTAGTTAAATTTAGTTGTTTTAGTAGTTTTTTTAGCCCTCCCTCTCTACCATGTTTTCTACCGTGTTTAACTCTGTGTTGTGCTATGTTCATCATATTTGAGGTGGATTCTGAAATATTGCTATCCTGTTGATTGCTTTGAGCGGCATAAGTACCCAAAGGTAAAATTAATAAGACTGCCGTTACTACTGAAAAAGTTTGCCATTTCATTGGTTAATTTCTCCTGGAAATTTTCTAAAAGTTGAATTACTTTGCTTAATTACTTCAATATTAGAAACTCGATGGTTTATCCGCCTCGATCTAAACTCCTAAATTATTTTGGTACTTTAGGACTAGTAGATATCGCAGTAGGTTAATCGGTTAGGGCAAGATTAGTTAACTGCTCGTGAGTAAGAAGTGAAGAAACAAACACCAAAACTAGTAAATTTTGTACTCATTAAACTCACGTTAATACAACTATATATTGCTATTAATTAAAATTAATGTCTAACATTTGGCGAAAACATCCTTTTCGATTACTTCTATACCTGGAATGGGTATTGTTAGGAATTGCTTTGCTGACGGCTTTTAGTCTCAGAATTCCTCATTCTTCTCCTCATTTTGTTTCTAATTCACCCTTATTTAACTTGGCAGGATTTTTATGTATTGCTATTTTGGGTGTAATGGGTTTACAGTTACCTTCTAACTCGAAATTAATTCAGCAAATTTACATTATTAGTGGCTTTATTTTCAGTTGGTTAACTATATTACTTGTAGGAAAAGGGGGTAGGGTTTTTCCTGCGTTACTCTTAGTAGTGCTAATTCGTGCTTGTTTATTATTTTCTTGGAGTGGCAGAATATTTGTCGCTATTTTGGCTTATTTTTCTTTTCTGGCTGTGCAAGTTATGTCTTTTCTGATGATTAGTCCCTTGGGTATCCCCTTGGGTAGACCATTGCCGCGTATTTTAAAACGGTTACCATCAGAAGAGGTGCGTCGAGTTTTATTCGGATTAGCTTTTAATTCAGCATTACTCTTTGCTTTTGTTTTAGGTTTTGTACTCTTGTTGGTTGGTGCGGTTTTAGCGGAACATGAAAGTAGAGCAAGGTTAGTTAAAGCCCATCGACGTTTGCGCAGCTATGCACTACAAATTGAAAACCAGGCTACCTTACAAGAAAGAAATCGAATTGCTCGCGAAATACATGATTCTGTCGGTCATTATTTGACGGCTCAAAGTATTCAGTTGGAAAATACAGCCGTATTTTTAGCTCAAGATCAAGATAAAGCATCTCATCATTTGGTAAAAGCTAGACAACTAGGGAAAGAAGCTCTTGCTAATATTCGTTCCTCTGTGGCAACTTTAAGAACAAACTCTGTTCAAGAGCGATCGCTTGAGCTAATGTTAGAACAATTAATTACTGACTTTAAATCTAATACGAATATCAGCATTTCCCCTCAGATTAATCTGATTTCTACTTTGTCTATGGAAGTTAGCACGGCACTCTATCGCATTGTTCAGGAAGCTTTGACTAACATTACGAAACATAGCCAAGCAACTAAAGTTAACTTGAATGTAGAGGAAACAGCAGACAAAGTATTGCTCTTGATTGAAGATAATGGTTGTGGATTTAACCAGAGTGATAATACTACTGGCTTTGGATTACAGGGAATGGAGGAACGAACGGCAGAATTAAAGGGTATTTTTAAGATTATCAGCGAATATGACCAGGGCTGTCTGATTCAAGTAGAAATTCCTTTACCTCTTGTTTATTTTTAACTTGTTTATTTTTAACTATTGTTGCTCCTGAAAAAATGATTCGTGTTTTATTGGTAGATGACCAAAGTATTGTCCGAGAGGGCTTATCCAGCTTGTTACAGACTCATGCTGATCTAGAAATTGTTGGGGAAGCAGAAAATGGTAAGGTAGCGGTAGAGCGATCGCTTTCTCTTAAACCAGACGTAGTATTAATGGATATCCGCATGCCGATTATGGATGGCGTAGCGGCAATTCGTCTTATTTCCCAGTCCGCACCAGAAATTAAAATTTTGGTTTTGACTACTTTTGATGATGATCAATATGTTACTCAAGCAATGGCTTACGGCGCACAAGGCTATTTGCTCAAAGATACTCCCTCGGCAGAATTGGCTCAAGCAATTCGTTCTGTTAATCAAGGTTATACTCAACTGGGGCCAGGATTATTCGCCAAAACTATGAATAATCACCAGACTGCTACAAGTAACTCTCTGCCACCCGCAACTATTCCTCCAGAATTAGCTCAATTAACTGCTAGAGAAAAGGAAGTTTTGCTATTAATTGCTCAGGGATATAGTAATCGAGAAATTGCCACCGAATTATACATAACTGAGCGAACAGTGAAAAACCATGTCAATAGTATTTTGCGATCGCTTAATCTACGAGATCGCACTCAAGCTGCTATTTTTGCCCACAAGCATCTCATCTGATGGAAATAGTTCCCCTAGAGTTGATATATATCAAGGGTGGTAACATTTTCATTACTTTTGATTTAAGATCTCGACTTGGATCAACATTGATTAAGGTCTACTTTTAGTTTTAAAATTAATGCTTCTTCATTTCTGCTAAAGTTTCCCAAATTAGCAAAATTAGCAAAATTACTATCATAAAGTTGCAATATGAAACAGCTTAAAGGACGGGATCTACTTGGCACTGCCGATTTAAATCCACAAGAAATTACGGATATATTGCAGTTGGCTCGCCAGCTCAAAAACCAAGAATTAGAAATTAAGTGTAATCTGGTTTTAGGGTTACTTTTTTACAAAGCTTCGACTCGTACCAGAGTTTCTTTTTCCGTAGCCATGTATAAGTTGGGAGGACAGGTAATTGATCTCAATCCCAGTGTGACTCAAGTTGGGCGGGGGGAACCAATCGAAGATACTGCTAGAGTTTTAGACCGTTACTTAGATATTCTGGCAATTCGTACTTTTGCTCAAGCTGATTTGGAAACCTTTGCTAATTATGCTGAAATTCCCGTAATTAATGCCCTTACAGATTTAGAACACCCTTGTCAGATATTAGCGGATTTAATGACTGTTCAAGAATGTTGTGGCTCCTTGCAGGGACATACCTTAACTTATTTGGGAGATGGGAATAATATGGCTCACTCGTTGCTCTTAGGTGGAGCGCTAACGGGTTTAAACGTGAGAATTGCTGCGCCCAAAGGATATGAACCCCAGCCAGAGATTGTGAAGCAAGCTAAGGAGATTGCTGGAGATCAATCAGAAATTATTGTCACCCAAGATGCGATCGCCGCAGTGGAAGGTGCGCAAGTAGTCTACACTGATGTTTGGGCAAGCATGGGACAAGAAGACTCAGCCGATCAAAGAATTCCCATCTTTCAACCTTATCAGGTTAATCAGCAGCTATTAGCCCATGCCGATCCTGAGGCGATCGTTTTGCATTGTTTACCCGCTCACAGAGGAGAAGAAATTACTGCCGAGGCAATTGAAAGTGAGCGATCGCGAGTATGGGATCAGGCGGAAAACAGGATGCATGCCCAGCAAGCATTAATGGCTAGTTTACTGGGTTTAGTCTAGAAACCAGTTAGAGAAGTTTTACTTTCTAATCTATGGGCAATCGCGATCGCTCATTGAACCATCAGCTAGGGTAACACCACATATTTTTGCTTCCTCTAAATCTTCTTGGTCAAGATTGGACTCACTAAAATTGACGTTGGTTAAATTAGCATTGCCAAATACAACCCGATCTAAATCAGTGCTCCTTAGATTTGCTCCTTTTAAGTTTGCACCTTGCAGATTAGTAAAAAAATCAACTCCTCTACTCGTAATTCCTAAGACGTTAATAATCGTAAACTGATCAGCCACCCTTTCCCCAAAACTATAATTATTGGGAATATTCTTTAGTTTGACATCTATTTTGCCCAGGTTAGCCCCTGTTAAATTTGCTTGTTGCAGGTTAGCCTGTTTAAGATTAGCTCCTCCTAGATTAGCATCGGTTAAATTAGCTCTGCGGAGGTTTGCTTTATGTAAATAACAGGGTGCTGTTAGATCCGCGCCTGTTAAATTTGCTTGCTCTAGGTTAGCTTGCTGTAGATTAGCTCCTTCAAAGTCAGTACTGACTAAAGTAGCCTCGGGCAAAGAGCCGAAGGTTAAATTGACTCCAGTAAAGTCGGCATCGGTCAAATCTGCACCGTCTAATTTTGCTCCCAGTAAATAAGCGGCCTCTAAATTTGCACCTACTAAGTTGGCGTTACGTAAATTTGCGCCAACTAAATTAGCTCCTTCTAAATCAACTCCACTCAAGTCAGCATTACTCAAATCACAATATTCACATTCTTTAGTTTCTAGTAACTGCTGAAGATCTGGTGCTAAATTTCTTTCCTGTGCCAAAACTTGCTTGACGATTTCTGGCTTGCTTGAGGACAAGGATTCAATTTCATTAGTCAAAGACTCTGCCTGATCTTGCTTGAGGAAAACTACCATAAAGTTAGTCTTGTTTCTTGACTCAGAATTATTAGGTAAAAATCCCACTTCCCAGCGGTGAATTTTATTCCATTTTTGAAAATTAGTCGCAAAAATGCGATCGCCTGGAATATTTATGGCAGCAGTAACCCGCTTGTCTTCTAAAAACTCAATTTTGTCTCCTTGTTCTTGATAAACTGTAATGCCCTGTTGATTGGCGATAATCTTACATTCTCCTGCTTGATTAAATTCACCAGGATCAAAGATAAAGCTACAGTTGACTTTTTCGCCACTTCTTTCTTTGAGAGGAATTGGGACTTCTATTCCCTTACACTTAGAGTTTTTGGGAAATCTAGAACATAGTTTATAGATTTCGTTAGAAGTTTCGGCTGTCTGTGCCAAGCTGAATTGAGTCGTGAAAACTGAGGTCAAGATGACGCTGATTAAAGTGAAAAGTTTATCATTCATTAACAAAGTATGTGTAAGTTTTACTCAGATCTATATCTAATCAATTTGAGTTGATTGAGTTGCTCAATTTCAAGCCAAATTCAAATTAGTCTACACCTAGTTTTGCTAATGAATTTACTTATATAATATTTTTGTAATATTATTTTATTTTCCCAGTATCTTATAACTTAAATCTGAGAAGATTTAACGGTGCAAAACACTCTTTAATCCCTGCGGCTAAAGTTTTTGCACCTTTATATTGCTCTTGTTCGTTTGTAATCCAATGAAGTCTCTTCGGGATTAATCAAGCCACTCCCAAGTAGGAAAGGTTGCTGCCTGTCCACATATCTTTCCAGATTTATCGGTTAAATTCCAAATAACACCCTTTTGGATCAGAAATCTTTTGCCTTCATTAGAAATTCTGATACCCTCATAATTGCCGATATATCCTTGCTCTGCTGCTTGTTTTAACATAGCTGCTCTTGCTTCTCTTTCTACTAGCTCTGCGCTGTCAGTAGAAGGAGTTTTAGTAAATTCTTCCCAACTCAAAGACCATAGTTGCAAAGCTGTCTGATTACCATAGTTAAAAATAGGATTACTTTGATTGTCATGGGAAACCAAGACAAAAGGCGCATGAAATAGGTCGTGAGCTAATTGCTCGGGAGTGCTTACGGAGTCAATTAATTTTTTTCCTAATAGTTGGTGATAACTATCAGCCATAATCTGACTCCAGCGAATAATTTTGGGCTGTTGCCAGATTAAGTCAACTCGATTTGCACCATAGGGGTATAACATCATTTAATATTTGTTATTGGTGACTTACTTATTTATAAAACTAACGAAACTTAATTCATTAATTTTATTCCATTCAGAAATTGCCGTACGGAATTGACTCCATTGATCGTAAACTTTCTTAAAAGCAGGGCTTTTATTCGATTCTTCAGCATAATATTCTGCTGCGGCTTTTTGGGCTGCTTGCAAAACTTCTGGAGGATAAGCCGTTAACTTTGTGCCACCATCAATAATGGTTTTTAAAGCTTCTCGATTGAGGGCATCATATTTAGATAGCATATTGAGATTTGCTTCCTTGGCTGCGGTTTGAAATATCTCTTGATATTCTACGGGTAGCTTATCCCACTGAGATTTATTTACCTGTACTTCTAAAGTAGGGCCAGGTTCCCACCAACCAGGATAATAGTAATAGGATGCAGCTTTGTTTAAACCTAATTTTAAATCATCATAGGGGCCAACCCATTCCGCCGCATCGATCGCACCTCTTTCTAATGCTAGATAGATCTCTCCTCCAGGTAATACCTGCACATTGACTCCTAAGCGAGACATCACTTTGCCCCCCAAACCAGGAATCCGCATTTTTAAGCCTTTAAGATCAGAGAGGGATTTAATTTCTTTTTTAAACCAGCCCCCCATCTGCGCCCCTGTATTTCCCGCAGGAAAGTTAATGATATTAAAATCACTATAGAGTTCGTGCATCAACTCTAAACCTCCGCCATGATAGTACCAGGCATTTTGCTGTTGAGCTGTTAAGCCAAAAGGTACTCCTGTACCAAAAGCGAGGGCGGGATTTTTGCCAACATAATAGTAGCTAGCGGTATGTCCACATTCCACTGTGCCATTTTGCACCGCATCTAGGACTTCTAACCCAGGAACAATTTCCCCCGCAGCGAAGGGTTCTATTGTAAATCTTCCTCCTGTCATGGCAGCAATGCGATCGCATACTGTCTGTGCTCCACCATAAATAGTATCCAGAGATTTCGGCCAACTGGTCACCATGCGCCATTTAATTTTAGGCAAATCATTAGCCTGAACACCAGGACTATTATTAGTTTGATCGCAGGCAACGAGGATGGTGCTGGTAGTAGCTGCGATCGCTAAACGGTCTAGTAATTGTCTCCGTTTCATAATAATTATAGTTTCTCAGTATTATATTTTTTCTCATAAGTAACCGACAATCATACCGCAAAAAGTCAGCATCAGTTTTGGTATTTATGTACTGTAAAAAATTATCCTGAAAAAACATTTTAAGATGTAGGCTTTTGGGTACAATACCTCTTTAGTTATTTATATCAAGAGAATTAATAAATGGGACGTGCCAACAAAGTTGTACTAGCTTATTCGGGGGGGGTTGATACCTCTGTTTGTATTCCATATCTTAAAAATGAGTGGGGAGTCAAGGAAGTTATTACTCTCGCTGCTGATTTGGGACAGGGAGACGAGTTAGAGCCAATTCAGAAGAAGGCTTTAGAATATGGTGCAGCAGAATCGCTAGTGGCAGATGCTACGGAGAGCTTTGTCAAAGATTATGCTTTCCCTGCTATCCAAGCTAATACTCTCTATGAAAATCGCTATCCCCTATCTACTGCTTTAGCACGTCCACTAATTGCTAAATTGCTGGTGGAAGCTGCGGAAAAGTATGGTGCTGATGCGGTGGCTCATGGTTGTACGGGAAAGGGTAATGATCAAGTGCGTTTTGATGTGGGCATTATGGCATTAAACCCTACCTTAAAAGTGTTGGCTCCTGCCAGAGAATGGGGTATGAGTCGAGAAGAGGCTATTTCCTATGGCGAGAAGTTTGGTTTGGAATTTCCCGTTAAGAAGTCTTCTCCCTATAGTATCGATCGCAATTTACTCGGACGCAGTATCGAAGCTGGCATCTTGGAAGATCCGATGACCGAGCCTCCTGAAGAGATCTATCTAATGACAAAAGCGATCGCAGATACTCCAGATGAACCAGAATATATTACCATTGGTTTTGACAAGGGTCTGCCCACAACTATTAATGGCGAAAAATTAGACCCTGTAGCCTTAATTACTCAGTTAAATGCAACTATCGGCAATCATGGTATCGGACGCATCGATATGTTAGAAAACCGTGTAGTTGGTATTAAATCACGGGAAATCTACGAAGCTCCAGCTTTACTTGTTTTAATTCATGCTCACCGTGATCTCGAAAGTCTTACTCTAATAGGAGACGTTACTCAATATAAACGCGGGATTGAACAATCCTATGGCGAATTAGTTTACCGTGGCTTATGGTACAGTCCTCTTAAAGCAGCTTTAGATGGCTTTATCCAGAATACTCAAGAAAGAGTCACAGGGGAAGTCAGAATTAAATTGTTTAAAGGTAACGCAACCATAGTTGGTCGTCAATCCGATAATTCGATCTATGCTCCCGATTTAGCTACTTACGGTGCAGAGGATGAATTTGACCACAAAGCAGCGGAAGGATTTATCTATATCTGGGGCTTACCTACTAGGGTTTGGTCACAAAAAACTAGAGGAATGTAAATACCATATCGTAACTAGTAGCAATTCTCATTTTGGAAAAAATGGGAAAAAATGGGAATTGCTGAATACTCTCCCTCGACTCTATCTACATAATTAATTAAGTGGAATATAAACAACAGCCATATCGTCACTACGATTACTAATATCAATTCTCGATTCTCGATATAGTTGACTCAGTAATACTTGGGCATCATCAGCAGGAATGTCTAAGATATTCGCCGTCTGACTAACAGTAAGCATTTGCTCGGCTGTGATCATCTTAATAATTTGCTGACGTTGATGGCGTTCGGCTTTTTCCCGTAGATTAATTCCTGCCACAATGGTAGGTACTCCAAATAACGCAGCACAAGTAATTCCGTTAATTAATTTCGTTTCTTTGGTCACAGTAATCAACAAAAACAATGTCCAAATTAAAGAGCAAAGATGATTTCTTGGATTAAATTTGTAATAAGTCATAATCTAACTAATTAACGTGCGGCAATCTATCTTTCCCCAAAAGACAGCCCAGAAAACTGTTACATTCAAATTAAAGATTTACTCTTAGATTAAAAATGTCTCAACGTCCGATATATCTTGATGCTCATGCCACTACTCCCGTGGATCAACGGGTATTAGATGCGATGTTGCCCTACTTTACCGAAAGTTTTGGTAATCCTGCCACGAATACTCATGTATATGGTTGGGAAGCTAGTGCTGCTGTCAAGAATGCCAGGGAAGTAATTGCTAGCATTATTAATGCTACTCCAGAAGAAATTGTGTTTACCAGTGGTGCGACGGAGGCTAATAACCTAGCAATTAAAGGAGTAGCAGAAGCTTATTTTAATCAAGGTAAACATATTATTACTGTCGTTACTGAACATCGGGCAGTATTAGATCCTTGTGCCTACTTAGAAACATTAGGATTTGAAGTCACCTATCTGACTGTTACATCTGATGGATTGTTAGATCTCCAACAGCTAGAGAAAGCAATCAGAGAAGATACTATTTTGGTATCCGTAATGGCAGCTAACAACGAAATTGGTGTCTTGCAACCATTAGCTGAAATTGGCGCAATTTGTCACAGTCGTGGGGTATTATTTCATACAGATGCAGCACAGGCGATCGCAAAAGTTCCTTTAGATGTGGCAGGGATGCATATTGATTTGATGTCTCTGACTGCTCACAAGATATATGGGCCTAAAGGCATTGGGGTATTATATGTGCGTCGTCGTGATCCTAGAGTTAAGTTGGCTTCCCAAATTCAGGGAGGAGGACAAGAGCGAGGCAGGCGATCGGGTACTCTCTATACACCGCAGATAGTTGGCTTTGCTAAAGCTTTAGAGATTGGCGTAGAGTCAATGGAATCTGAATCAGAGCGTATGTTGCAGCTTAAAAAACAACTCTGGTCAATGTTTGAACCATTGGAAGGTATTTACCTCAACGGCAATTTCGACAACAGCCTCCATAATAATCTCAATATTAGCATTGAAGGGGTAAATGGTTCTGCATTATTATTAGGATTGCAATCAATCGTCGCTGTCTCTTCGGGATCTGCTTGTTCTTCTGAATCTACTGCTCCTTCCCATGTCTTAACCGCTTTGGGACGATCTGAAAAGTTAGCTCATGCCTCCCTACGTTTTGGTATTGGTCGGTTTAATACGACTGAGGAGATTAAAATTGCAGGAGAAATTGCGATCGCAACTATTAATTCCTTACGTCAGGCTAATAATTAATAATACTAACCTGCGTTCATAGAAGTAAAAGCACACTATTATGCTATGTGCGATCGCAATACGGAAAGGGGTGCACGACGTACTCGACATCTGATAGTTTCTTTCCCCAAAAGCTCGTGGGCTTCATAGCGATGACAACCAGAAAATCCATAATATTGCCCCTCTACCTCTAAAACATCAATTGGCTCATGTAATCCTTCTTCTGCGATGGATTGAGCTAATTGTTTCACCTTGGATTGGTCAGTTTGCCTCGGTAATGGTCGATGGATTTGCTTAACCTTTAGTTCTTTGATCTGCATGATTTAATTAGTCTTCAAGATACTCATAGTCGTTATGAGTTTATTTTAGCAATTAGATCGATCTGAGAACCAAGATTATGAAAAATATCCGATAAATTTCTGTAATTTAGATTTTACAAAAGATTATTAATTATTTAGAGAAATAAACGAAATTTGCGCCTACAATAGCGCACATAAAACTCCTTCCACGCCCTTGGTTATATGCTTAACTTCCAAATCCAATCAGATAGCGAGGTTCCCGCCTCAAAACAACTATTTGCGCAGATTCAATTTGCGATCGCATCAGGTCAATATCCCCCTGCCCATCGTTTACCCAGCACCAGACAATTAGCGATGATTACTGGTTTACATCGCAATACCATTAGTAAAGTCTATCAACAGCTCGAAGAAAGCGGATTGGTAGAATCGATCGCTGGCTCAGGAATTTACGTTAAACTTCATGAACGAGAAAATATTATTAAATCTGACTCTCCTGTGGCTGTTTCCGTCAAGACGATTAAGGAAAGTATTGATCGGGTATTAGAGTTGGGCTGTAACATAGAACAGGCAAAGGAACTATTTTTAGAAGAAATAGATTGGCGCATTAGCTGTTGCGATCGCGTTATGGTAACTGTTCCTCAGAGAGATATTGGTGCGGGAAAGATTATTCAACAAGAATTACAAGATTCATTTTCCATAGAAATTGAGTTAATCGAATTAGAAAAACTCCCCCAGATCTTAGAAAAAATTAATTTTGGCACTTTAGTAACGAACCGTTACTTTATTAAAGAGGTATTAGGGATTGTGCCACCGAATTCATTTCGGGTAATACCCATTGATATGTATGATTTTAATAAAGAATTAGAACTAATTAAGACTTTGCCTGCCCAAGCTTGTCTGGGTATTGTTAGTGTCAGTGAAGGAACTCTAAGCGTGGCATCGAGCATTGTCAATAGCCAAAGAGGAGACGAGTTGCTGGTGTTGACTTCCTCCTTGAGCGATCGCGATCGGCTAAGGGCAGTTATTCGGGCATCACACACGATTATTACAGGCTATACAAGTTATGATCTGGTGAAAGCAGAAATTGTGGCAATGAGAGAAGATTTAATTCGAGTTCCTGATGTCATTAGTACTGATAGTTACATTGGCGAAAAGTCGATTAAACTATTGCAGCGAGAATTAGGCATCAGCAAGATCAAATAGCAAGAGCAAATAATTTAATAATCTTATGGCAAAAGGTGATTGTATCTATGTATATCGAAATTTATGGCAGTTAGATGGGCTATACAAACATTACGGAATAGACTGTGGAGATCAGACGGTAATCCACTATCGTAAGCCTAGCGAAACTATTGAACAAACTTCCCTCGCCACCTTTAGTCGAGGTAATCCCGTCTATGTAGCTGAATATAGCGAAGGGTTTGGTTATATTCCTGATGTCGTCGTGGAAAGAGCAAAAAGTAGACTGGGGGAACAGGATTATAATTTGTTGTTTAATAACTGCGAACATTTAGCTAATTGGTGTAAAACGGGCACTAGCCATAGTAGACAAGTTAAAGATTTCCTCCCTATTGTGGATCACTTCGATACTTCAAACTTATTCGAGCCAATTAAACAAGCCCTTAGAGGCAGAGATCATCAAACCTCCGCACAATTACTCACAGAATCCCTGATTGATATCAAGTCTGTTTGGAATCAGATACAGCCACAGTACCAGAATGCGATCGCAGAAGTGGAAACTTGGTCTCAAGTCGCGAAAAAAGCCTTATCACAAGATCGGGAAGATTTAGCCCGAGCCGCGATCGCCAAAAAATTGAGCTATGAAAAGCAAGCCCGCAAATTTGAACTAGAATTAAGTGAACTTGCTACCATGACCGAGAATATTATTCGTAATCAACAGGAACTTGAGTAA
>CALLPS010000423.1 GCA_938015355.1 uncultured Pleurocapsa sp. | reverse complement strand
GACTGGGGACTGGGGACTGGGAATGGAATGCGAGATCGTTGCCTAATAATCTCCCTAATCCCTAACCCCTAATTCCTAATCCCTACCTCAATAGATTAATTAGTACGTAACGTCAGTAACTAAGACACATCATTTGTTGGTTTTAGCTTTTAGCTCTTAGCTCTTAGCTTTTAGGACGCGAAGCTTATCCGAAGGTGTATCCTTTAGGGAATCCTTTAGGGCTTTTAGCTATCCATCTTAACTAAAAAGTAAAACGATTTTCTTTAATTAGCGATCGCAATTAAAAGTCTGAATTGTTTGAACAGGATATCAAAAACCAGATTCATTATAGATAGGAACATAGTAAGCAACTCCGCCATTTCCTTCTAGCTCGTATTGGGGAAGATTATCGAGAATGGAATCTCGCTCTGCTACAGAAGGAGTGTAGAAATGGAAATCCCCTTGGCTTTGGTAAAAACGATATAGCTCCGTGGTGTTTTCTTGAGGAGTCTCGTAAGCGTAATAAGCAACGTTTTCATAGGTGTAATTGCTCAGATTTGACTGCACAAAATCTCTTTCCGCATCGCTAATGGTATAGAGATGAACCCCCGTATTGCGATTGAAGAAACGGTATACAGGTTTGGCCCCATTGATCGAATCGTCTGCATCGGATTCAGACGGAGCCTGATAAGATACCCCTTCATAAACATAGTTGGGCAGATTGGCGATTACGGCATCTTTTTCAATTTCCGAAGCAGTATAAAAATGAGAGCCAACACTAGGAATAAAGAAGCGGTGAACTAAAGGCCCTTGATCATTGCTATCAGGATTATCATTAAAGTAATCGATGATTTCTGAGCCAAAAACATTGTTAACTGCTTCGATAAAGCCTGTCCCTGTTTCATTGCCATTAAAAAAGTTGGTAATGGTCAGGTCATCTTCAGAAGTTGCAATCCCGTCACGACTGATATCGATAATCAGGTCATTACCCTGTTTTGATAAACCAATTGTTCCTGCTGCTGCTTGCCCTACGATAATTTCATTAGAACCAAAAGAACTGGAATCATCAAATTCAACGTTATCTAAATCTAAATCATTACTAGTAATCAGCAGATAGTCAAAACCGCCTGTATCTTCAACTTCGCTACCAGAATAATCGGCATTTAGCTGATAAATGTCATCTCCCAAACCACCTTTTAAGATATCTCGACCTTCAAAGCCTAAGAGAAGATCATCTCCCTCTCCACCATCAAGAAAATCATCTCCCTGAAAACCAGTTAGAACATCGTCTCCCAATCCTCCAAATATGGAATCATTGCCTAAGCCACCATCTAGTTCATCATCGCCATTCGTTCCTTGATTAAGTAAAGAAAAGGCGTTGTCTTGCAGAATTTCAGTATCAGTATTCCGTAAGACAATATCCGTTAAACTGGTACTTTCAATTTCGGCAATTTCAGAGACAGAAAAAGTATTTTCATAGTAAAGGCGATCGCCATCTCGTAATGCTATAAACTGCTCGGAGATTACGGTTTGAAAGGTTTCCCCGACTGCTACTCCAGGTAAATGATCTTCTGCTAACAACCCCACGAATAAGTCGATATTGTCTACATTGCCATAGAGGGACTCTAATTGATTCTGAACCTCAACATCACTAGTAATATCGTCAAAGCTATCAACCCGAGTTAAGCCATAGTAATCTCTGACGGTATTGTAGTCACTGATGCCGTTGATTCTACCCCGCTCAATATTAATGGCAAATAAATCTCGTCCCGTAGTATGAGGACCAAAGGTAAACAAGAGATTGCGAACATCATCGATTAACTGAAGATCGATGTTTTGACTAAGAGAAGAACCTAAACCCCTTAAGATTGGATCGATACCGCTTTCTTGAACTATGTCACTGGAACGGAAAAAGAGATCAGAAAGTATCAGATTTCCTGCGGGTATTTCGTTTCCTGCTGTATCTAGGCGAGGAACTTCGGAGCTTAATTGGGTATGACCAATACGAAAGGCTGCTGAACTAAAGCTGCGATCAATACTCGGATTAAGATCAGAGTCATAGCCACTATATTCAGGAATGGCATTATCCCCTAGAATTGCTGGTAGATATTCGTTATACACGATCGCCTGATATTGAGCAATATTAATCTGCCGCGCCCGTTCATACAGTTGATCATCAGTCCAGTCGGGATGAGCGATCGCCAGTTCCCTTGCCAAGCGATTATGTTCTCTGACAAACAGAGTATGTATCGAGGCTAATGCTGAGTTTTCATTAGCGCGGACATCTCCTGCGGCAAATAAACTGGAAGGATCTTGACGAGTCGGGTTGTCATTGGCAAAAGACTCATCAGCAAAAGGTAAAAGATCTCCGTCACTTACATTTAATAGACCATCACTACCTGACCGCAGATAATCATTTCGCTCTTGATCTGAACCATAAATATTCGATCCGTCTAGCCAAGTAGTAATATTATTGGGAATTTGTGCTGGATTATTAACATCAGTGCCCGTACCTTCCCTAAAGCCTGTAGAGTTTAAGGGAATCGTAACTTCTCCCGTCCCTTCTGGATCAAGAAACGGATCTCCTAAAGGCACATCAATTTCTATCTCTAGCTCCTCATTTTCAGGACTTAAAACCAGATCATGATCGACAAATTGACCAAATACCCAACTAAAATTAGTTAAACCGCGATCGCTGACAACAATTCCCTCTTGTTGTGCCAAAGCATTACTTATTACTCTGGCATTGGGGCGATTTTCTCCATTGGGGCTTGATATTCCGTCCCCGTAATCTATGGGTGCGATGTTAAACTGATCGCTCCCAGTTGAACCATAGTCAGGTTCCAAAAAGTTATTATCTGTCCCATCTATGGAATAGAAATCAGTAACCCCAGAGTCATAGATGTCGTTATTGATCGTTGTGGTATTCATAATCAAAGTCTCGATAGAAAGTCCCTTGCATATTGCTAATAATCAAAACTCAACTTCGGTAATGTTCAGTAATTATATGTACGAATAAATACGTAATATTATGCATGTAATTATTAGAACATTTTTTGGGAACTTTTGTAGTCTCAATGTAAACAAATTTACAATTCTTGTTGAATGGTTAAATATCGCAGTACTTTAATCGATTGGGATAGAAGAGTTAATTGCTCGTGAGTAATGAGTTTGTGGTGATCAAAAAGCCCCGATGCTTCAGCATTATGAAGCATAAGAAGTAGAATTACTTAAATAATCTTTAGAGCGAAATGTCCGTTTCTGGGAAGAGGGGCGATCGCATTTCATCGTTAATCAAGTTTTTTGTGCAATCTAAAGATTATAGGTCTTGCGATCGCTAAGGAAGAAAATTGTTTTCTACATAAGGATAACTAAGTCACTGAGCGATATTCCAATTAAAACCATTGTCAGTCAAAGTACGATCAATAAACTCTTTTAAAGTATCTGCCATCTGTTGTTGTTCGCTGATACGGGGATGCCCTGGAGTTACTGGTTGATGAATCAAAGAAAAGACTCGATGGTCGTTATGTTCTTGACGGTATTCTGCGATCGCTTCAATAAGATAACTGTCCCAAGTTCGATCATGGTACATATTGGGAAACATACCAACAAAATAGGAAGTGGGATATTTGGCTCTAAGATTAGTCAACAGTTGCTTATAACGATTTTTCCAATTTTGAGCAGAGATATCTCTACCAATACGAATAGTGGAAGAGTCATTCTGACCTAGGGCAATGATCACCAAATCAGGGTTATAGTTAGCAAAATCCCAGAGGGAAGCATCTTTTAGGGGTTGTGATTTATCGTAAAAAGCCTCTACCCCCGTACCACGATGCCAATGACCAAAGCCGTTGAGCAAAGATGCCCCTGATTGAGAGACTAGAGATAATTCCGCATTATAATCTCTTGCCAAGATAGAGGCATAACTATGATAGGCATTAGACAGATGATTATTGCTCCCTTTAGGATCTTGTTCTCCTCTCACTGGATGTTCGACAACCGCACCCGAAGTAATTGAGTCCCCATATACCTCAATTTTACGTGTTGAATCGGGTTCAGGAGGTAAGAGTTGTCCGTCGACAATGATGCCGTGGAAGTTAAATTCTCCCATGATATAGTCAGTACGTTTAACTAACACTACCTGATGGGGTTGATTGTCTAATCCCTCGGCAATGTTATAAACAACCGCTTGTTTACCCTGGGGTTTTAACTCAATTGTGACTGGTTGGGGATTATTGTCTAAATAAACGTCAATATAGTTGCCCCCACCCCAGTTATCTTCTGCAAGTTCCAGTTTTAAACTAGTGCCCGTAAATTTGAACTCTACTACTGTTCCTGGAAACCCAAAAGCAGGTGCTTGAGGATCTTGCCAATCAATTCTCCCTGAGTAATTAAAGTATTCGTGAGTTGCGGGAATTTTTCTAGTTACTGATGTCGGTATTTGGGAAGCAACTATACTGGCATTGTTATGAAATTTTGGTCGCAATTCAGGGGCATGGGTTGCAAGTTTGGCTGGTAATATAAGTTCTGTCGGGATTTGAGTTTGCCAATTAATTTGCTGTGGGTTAATTATGCCTAATAGTTCCAACATCATTTATCTATAAGTTTACGAAATTCCCATTTTCTACTTTGACTAATATTACTTGCGATCGCTATTACTAATAGTAACTAGAAATGGCGTTGGTGAATCAAAGTATGATTTCATAATTTTGTTTTATTCAACTAAATTTAAAATGCTTAGAGCTTTAAGCTTCAAGCTTTAAACTACAAAAAGAAACATTATATACGTCATACATAAAATCACCAACGCCCTAGAAATTATTGACTTGATTGACAAAAATTGGAAGACAATTGAGTAGAGTTAAACACTTGACCAAACCAGGAATTAGATAAAGCTGCTGCTTCTGGACTAGCAATGACAGAATTCACAAAATCTCGCCATTCTGGATCATTATCTGAAATAATCATGCCATAGCGATCGCAAGTTAGAGGAGTATCAGGTATTAGGGGATATTCTTCTAGGGATAATCCCTGTCGCTGTGCTTCTCCTCGTAACAGAATTCCATCACTAATCATGGCATCAATTTTACCTTGTTCAACTGCCTGTATACCCCTAATTCTGGCAGTTACGCCACTATATTTACGGAGGGTTGCCTTGGGATAGCGTTGGGCAATAAATTCTTCGGTAGAGGTGTTGTTAATCACCCCCAACTTGATGTTTGCTAAATCACTGTCTAGATCAATAGAAGTATTTTGACTGACTAAAAACTGTGTTCCTGTTACAAAAAAAACCTGAGAAAAATTAGTATGCTGTGGAATATTGGCACGAATCGTATTCGGACCACATTCAAGATCAATTATACCGTCAGCTACTAAACTAAAGCGATTAGCGGTCTTCGATTTCAGCAGTTTTACACTTAAGGTATTGCGTTCTAGCTTGTTAATTAATTGCCTTTCTAAAAGAGCAAAAAAATCCAAACAATATCCCTGTAGCTTATTATTAGTATTTAAATAGCCAAAGGGCGCTGCATCCTCTCGAATAGCAACACTCAAAATTCCTGTACGTTGAATTTTTTCCAGAGAACTTTCTGCTTGAGCAGGGGATGTCAAGCCAAGAAAAAATAAGCTACTAGTTAGAAAAGATGCCAGTTGACGCTTCATATCTGATAGTGCCAGTCTTATACTTAAGGATAAAAACTAAGTTTGGGTAATCCTATGGCTTCATCCCAACCCATCATCAGATTGAGACACTGTACTGCTTGACCAGCTTGACCTTTAATTAAATTATCTATTGCTGATAGCACAATCACTCTCCCTGTCCGAGGGTCTACCTGAATGCCAATATAAGCTAAGTTGGTTCCACAAGCCCATTTTGTCTGGGGATAAATACCGTTAGACAAAACTTTAATAAACGGGGAAGAACGATAAAAAGCATTATAAATTGTAATTAGATCTTCTCTGACCAAACCAGGATCGCGCAGGGTGGCATATACCGTGGATAAGATCCCTCTAACCATGGGAATCAAATGAGGCGTAAACTGTACGGTAACTTCCTGTCGAGCTAGAGAACTGCAAATTTGCTCAATTTCTGGTGTATGACGGTGGTTAGCTACGCCATAAGCGCCTAAAGAATTATCTGCTTCTGCTAGCAGCATATTAGTTTTTGCTTGACGACCACCACCAGAAGTACCAGATTTCGCATCAATAATAGCGGTGGTGGGATCGATTAAACCTTGCTTGAGCAGTGGTGCCAGAGCCAATAAACTGGCAGTAGGGTAACATCCAGGACAGCCAATAAGCTGAGATTGCTTGATGGTTTCACGATATAGTTCTGGTAAACCATAGATAGCAGAGGATGCAGTGTCTTGATCTTTCCTGTCTTTTTTATACCAGTCAGTATAGGTATCTAAATTTTTAAAACGATAGTCCGCAGAAAGATCTAGTACTTTACAACCTTTAGCAATTAGAGTCGGGGCAATATCACAAGCTAAACCATTGGGTAATCCTAGAAATACAGCCTCACAGCGATCCGCAACGACATCCAGATCAATTTTTTCAACATTTAGATCAACACAATGGGCTAAATGAGGATAAAGAGAGCCATATTGTTTTCCTGCACTGCTATCACCTCCTAGGTAGGCGATGTCTACTTGAGGATGTTCTAATAAAAGTCTTACTAGCTGGACTCCTCCATATCCAGAAGCTCCAATAATGCCAATCGGTTTTTGGGATGTGTCACTCATGATATTGCGCCTCTGACTAATCTTTAGTTTGAAACTGCTTTGAAGATCTATAGTTTACGCACAATTGAGATACATTAAGCAAAAAATTTGGCAAATGTTGCTAAAGATTATTACCTTGATAGTTGAGGAATTATCTAGGCTAATCAAACATATCCTCGATTAAAGCAGCATTTATGTTGATTTTATTTATTACTTGGCGGTTGTTATGGCATTTTTGATTCTTGAATCATGAAAGGACGATTTATCGGGTTGGTAATCATCGGATTATTTTTGAGTTTGACGTTAGGCTGTGTTGCCACTAATAAACATATAGCCAAAAGTATTGCAGGAGATTCAACAACAGTAAACAATCACTTCCCGTCAAATACAGCACAGATTGCTGAAAGTTTATATTTGCCTCCCCATAAAGACTTTCGGATTGTGGTTATTAGTGATCTCAATAGTCAGTATGGTGCAACAGAATATGAGCCTGAAGTAGACCAAGCGATCGCCCTAATGCCACAATGGCAACCTGATTTGGTTCTCTCTGGAGGGGATATGATTGCTGGTCAACAAGCCTCTTTGACTAAATCTCAAATTGAGTCGATGTGGTCAGCTTTTGACGATCATGTCGCGGCACCTTTAAGAGAACAGGATCTGACCTTTGGCTTTACTATTGGGAATCATGATGGCTCAGGGGCGATCAAAAATCAGGATTTTATTTTTCAACAGGAAAGAGAACTAGCTAAAGCTTATTGGCATCAACCACAGCATCAATTGGGCTTAGATTTTGTTGATCGCGGTAATTTCCCGTTTTACTATAGTTTTCAACAAAATAATCTATTCTTCCTCGTCTGGGATGCCTCGACCCCAAATATCACGGGAGAGCAATTAGACTGGGTTAATCAAGCTTTAAGTAGTCCAGCGGCACAACAAGCTCATAACAGAATTGTGATCGGACATCTGCCTTTATATCCCGTGGCACAAGGCAAGAATAAGCCTGGAGAATATTTAGCCCAAGGAGAGAAATTGCGATCGCTTCTAGAGCAGAATCAGGTACTTTTGTATATCAGCGGACATCACCATGCTTACTATCCAGGTAAAATTCAGAAGTTAGAGCTACTTCATGGGGGAGCGTTAGGACAAGGAGCCAGACAATTGATTAATAGCAATTTACCTCCCCGTAAAACTGTGACGATAATTGATATTGATTTAGCTAGATCTCAGCCTATTTATACTACTTACGATGCTCAAACCTGGCAACTAATATCTTTAGAGCAATTGCCAACTTCAATTCCTACTGATGATGGCGTAATTTGGCGACATGATCTTTAACCTAACCAGTCAATTGTCTTAACCCGAACCGAGGTTAGTCAGTAAATCGATTTTATCTGGGTAGGTTTTATCAGATAATAGAAACTGGAGTTTTTAAATTCAGGGGAACAGTGAAAAAGTTAATTCGTGGTCTAGATAAGTTCAGACAAACCTACGTCAGTAATCATCAAGAGCTATTAGAACAGCTTTCCCATGGTCAAACACCAAGAGTCTTGTTTGTTACCTGTTCTGATTCTAGAGTTGCCCCGAACTTAATCACTGATACTGATGTGGGGGAATTATTTGTGATTCGTAACGCAGGTAATATTATTCCTCCCTATGGTGCAGCTAATGGCGGAGAAGGGGGCACCATCGAATATGCCGTTAGTGCTTTGGGTATTGAACAGATCGTTGTCTGTGGACATTCCAACTGCGGCGCAATGAAAGGATTGCTCAAGCTCAATAAACTGCAAAAAGATATGCCTTTGGTTTACGATTGGCTCAAACATGCCGAGTCCACTCGTCGTTTAGTTGAAGCTAACTATCCTCACTATGAGGGAGATGACTTAATTGAAGTTTTAGTAGCAGAAAATGTTCTGATTCAGATTGATAATCTAAAAACCTATCCCTCAGTTAGAGCTAAGTTACATCAGGGAAGGCTCAAGATCTATGCCTGGATTTACAATATTGAGACAGGAAATGTCTTGGCATATGATGCTCGTACTCATACCTATATTCCTCCTGAAGGACAATTGATAGAGGATGAAGAAGATACGGTGCGCTCTTTTACTTCTTCTAGAGATAACGGCTCATTAAAGCCAATTAAACAAGAATTAGAAGCTTTATTGCAAATTTCTCCTGAAACCCCCAGTGCGGCAGAAGAGGCAACGCGATCGCTGATAACTTTATTTGATAAAGCACGACGCATGGGCATGAATAATATCGAGTTACAAAATTATCACTCCCTATTTTCGGAATCGGTGCAACTATGGGCAGAAAAAGTTTACACCCATACCTAATAACCGTAGTTATGTACTCAGGTACTTATTATGGTTTTTAAGTAAGAAGTAATAAGTAAGAAGTAATAAGTAATAAGTAATAAGTAATAAGTAATAAGTAATAAGTAATAAGTAATAAGTAATAATTAGCAACATCTTTATGGAAGTTATCCCAGCAATAGATCTACTAGATGGTAAATGCGTTCGTCTTTATCAAGGTGATTATAATCAAGCGGACATCTTCAGTGATAATCCTGTAGAAATTGCTCGCCAATGGGCAGCAGAAGGTGCCACCAGACTTCATGTAGTAGATTTAGATGGAGCAAAAGAGGGTAAATCTGTTAATCTTTCCGTCATTGAAGCGATCGCCAAAGCTATTACAATACCTGTACAGGTGGGGGGTGGTTTACGCGATCGCCCTGGAGTCTCTAGATTGTTAGATACAGGGGTTAAACGAGCTATTTTAGGTACAGTAGCGGTAGAAAAGCCGGAGTTAGTTACGGAATTATGTCAGGAATTTCCTGAACAAATCGTTGTAGGTATTGATGCTCGCAACGGAAAAGTGGCAACCAGAGGCTGGTTGGAAACTTCGGAAGTCGCTGCGACAGATCTAGCCCAACGGATGGCACAACAGGGTGCAGCAGCAATTATCTATACAGATATTCATCGTGATGGTACTTTGTCTGGTCCTAACATGCCCGCCTTGAGAGAATTAGCCGAGTCGATTGATATTCCTGTAATTGCATCAGGGGGAGTAAGTTCTTTAACAGATCTCTTAAGTCTCTTGAGTTTAGAAGCTGTTGGGGTTACAGGGGCGATCGTCGGTCGAGCAATCTACACAGGGGATGTTAGCCTTAAAGAAGCCGTAAGAGCAGTAGGAGATGGTCGCTGGCAGGATGTTCCTCCCGACATAGGTAGCTCTATTGCTTAAAATTGCTATCCTAGTGGCTATAAGCTATAAGCTATAAGCTATAAGCGTAATTAGAAGATGAAAATCAAAAAAGTTTTGCTGTCGGCAGGAGTTCATGGCAATGAAAAGACTCCAATTTTTCTGCTAAAAAAATTCCAGAAAAACTCTATTCCCATAACAAGAAGCAATTTTAAAACTGAGATTCTCATCGCTAATCCCCAAGCTGTTAAATTACATCAAAGATATCTTGATGTTGATCTCAATCGCTGCTTTAGTTCGGAAAAATTAGATAAGCCTCATCCTGTTAAGTATGAAGAAATTCAAGCTCAAGCTATAAATCGCCGAGTCCAAGAATCACAAATAGATTTAATCCTCGATTTTCATACAACAACTAGCTCGAACATGGGAATTACTTTGTTGTTGAGCAACGATCACCCTTTTAATCTGAAATTAGCAGCATATTTGGCGGAACACAATGATTTAGTTCGTATTGTCCTGAATGCTGAACAAAAACAAAACAATCGTCTACGTCATCTTATTCCCCTGGGTATGACTGTTGAAATTGGGGGAATTGCGCCCAACGTTGTTGATCCAGTTTGGGTTGAACGACTGGAATATCTAGTTCAACAGATTTTAGAATATTTAGAACAAATAAACCAAGATCGACCCCCAGTAACACCTAAAATAATTACTCTTTACTCGTTGCAGGAGCCAGTATACTTTCCTACTGATGATCAAGGAGAGATTGTAGCCATGGTACATCCCAATCTCCATGGCTCAGATTATTCTGTTCTCAATCCTGACGAACCGATGTTTATCGATTTAGATGGCAATAATATCTATTATTCAGGGGAAACTGCAAATATACTATTTGTCTCCGAATCAGCCTACTTTGAAAAACAGATCGCTTTCTACCTCGCTACCAAGAAAAAAATCTCTATAGAATAGCAGTACAATTAGACTTACCAGTATCGGAATAGTTTGTGCTTATGTATATCCATACCACAAAAGCAGCATCTCTTTTAAATATTTCGCCCCGAAGATTGCGACAATTATTACAGCAAGGAAGAGTTAAAGGAGCTTATAAATCTGGTAAGTTTTGGCTGATTCCTCTCTACAATAGTTTGCCTCAAGTTATAAAAGCCAAGCGGGGTCAAGCAGGAACTTGGAAAACCTCAAAACAACCGAAAAAGACTATTGTTCACATTAACAAAAATAACATCCAACGTAATGCGAAAAAAAGCTGGGAACAGAGAGAACCTGTAATTAGTATCAAAGGAACAAAGAATACTTATGTTCATCAATTAGAGATTCCTGCTCCTTGTAGAGTTGTATATCAACCAGATAAACCTCTATCCTGTGGTGCGAAAGTGTGGATTGAGGTTTTAGGTTTCGATCTCGAATCGATACAAGCTTCGGCTAATGTCTATTCTAGTTACTATAGCCGTACAAAGTGATGTTAGGACAAATTTATTTGATTGCTCGTAAGTAATAAGTAATGAGTAATGAGTAATGCTATAGCATAGCCAATTACTGTATTGCGATCGCTCTACATATTGGCGTGTAACTCACATCTTGTAAGCCTTTCAAAAAACTTCTGTAAAAGAATTTGCGCCATTTTTTCTATCACAACTAATTTCTGTTGTATTCAATTACTCATTAAAATTAATTTATTAGGATCTAATTGAACATACCAGGGAAAGGGTTGATCTTTTATTTCATACCATTTTTCTTTAAAAACTTCTCCTTGCAGATGATAGTCTAACTCATGGTTTCCCGAAGAGTGAAGCTTAAGATAAAGAGTCATCCGATGGGGTGTTTCACTAGTTCTTACTAACCAACAGGGAAAAGTATTAACTGTTTCTTGCTTGGTAACAAACTTGAGATGATGAGCACGGATGCCAACATGCTCTAATGTTAAGTTTAGGGGAGCTACAATTTTAAGACTACAATGCCAGTCGATCGCTTTAATGGTATCTTGATCAATAACTTGTAAACGAGAAAAGTTTTTGCACTCAGTAAGCTGCGCCACCTTGAAGTTTGGAGGATGTTGGAAAATGTTGTGTTTATTCCCATAACCAATTACCTGCCCGCGATCAAGAATTACCAGCTCTTCACATATTCGATATGCTTCTTCTAATTTGTGGGTAACAAACAGCATTACTCCCTGATAATTAGCAAAGACATCTGCTAATAGTTGCTCGATTTGACTACGTAAATAGTTATCTAAAGCCGAGAGC
>CALLPS010000422.1 GCA_938015355.1 uncultured Pleurocapsa sp. | reverse complement strand
AGGACAAAATTATTTTATACCTATGGAATATCAAACGACTGATACCAATAAAGCAATTGTATTAACTTTGAGACCGGGCGAAGGTATTGTGGCTGAGCCTGGTGCAATGATCTTTCATGAAGACTCTATAGAAGCAGAAACCAAAACGGGTGGAGCTTTGAATGCTATTAAGCGAGCTGTTTCGGGGGAAGGTATTTTTCAAGTCCGTTGGTTCAATAAGGGATCGAGGGAAGCTTCTATTGGCTTAGCCGCTAAGTTTTTTAGCTCTATCAAACCTATTAATATTAAAGGATCTGGATTCATAGTAGAGCGCGGAGCATGGCTATTTTCCGAGCCTAGCGTCAAAATTGACGCGAAAATTAATCTGGGACTCTCAGGTATTTTTGGGGGAGAAGGACTGGTTTTTCAGAAGTTTACCGGCAATGGTAGAGTTTTTTTGGCTGCAAGTGGCGACCTAATGAAGATAGATTTGAGTCCCTCTGAATCATTTCTGGTTGATACAGGATGCCTCGTAGGCTATTCCGATAGTGTGAGCTACAAAATAACAAAGGCTGGTGGAATTTTTACTAGTATCTTTGGTGGTGAGGGACTAGTTCTTATCAAGCTTACTGGCCCTGGTACTGTAGTGCTTCAGTCACATCCCTCAAATGTCGTGTCTCAAGCTGTGGGAGGAGGTCAGAGTAATCGAAGACTCACTGATGACTCGATTGATCTCACCGACGGATTAGATGCGGGAGAGATGTTAAAAATCGGGAGAAAACTTTTCGACTGAAGACCTTAAATTCTTCAAAATCTGAAAGCTTAAGGCTTATAGCTGGGGCGAAGCCCCTTTATTCTACTTTTTCCATGGGGGCGATTTTAGGGATAATTTTAGTTACTCCCATACTGAGAAACTTAACCGCCAGGGTGGCTTTTTTGCCACTTCCGAGAACGTGAGTAATTTCTCCTGCCCCAAATTCATGATGTAATACGCGATCGCCCACACTCCAGTCTATATCGATCGCTTGGGAGGTTTTTTCGGCGCGTTTACGGCGCTGGTAAGTGTTTGTCAGATTTATATTGCTATCAATCAACTCTCCTGGAAGTTCTTGTAAAAATTGCGAAGATACCGCAGGTTCTCTAGTTCCCCAGAGGCGACGCTCTCTAGTGTAGGTAAGGAATAGTTGTTCTTGAGCCCGAGTAATGCCGACATAACATAAGCGTCTTTCTTCTTCTATTTCTAGGGGATCGTTGAGAGTTCGGTTGTGGGGTAATAAACCTTGTTCCATACCCACGAGGAAAACCACAGGGAATTCTAAACCTTTGGCGGAATGGAGAGTCATTAAGGAGACTTTTTGTTGTTCTTCGTTTAAATCATCTAAATCAGAAGAAAGAGAGGCACTAGCGAGGAATGCTTCTAAGCTATTTTCTTCATTATCTTCCTGAAACTGTTGTATGGCGTTGCCTAGCTCATAAATATTGGCAATGCGATTATCGGCTTCGTCATTGCCCTGCTGCTGTAATTCTGCGACATAACCCGTCTGTTCAATAATATGATTAAGCACTTCTCCTGCTGTCATATTGTCTAATTGATCCTTTGTGTCTTGGATCATGCGGGCAAACTGATTTAAAGATTTTGCCGCTCTGCCTCCCATGGTATTAACGGAGGTTTCATCATTAACAATTTCCCAGAGGGGAATACCCATTTGTTGCGAGGCATCCATTAGCCTGTTCATGGTTGTCTTACCAATACCACGACGGGGAGTATTAATAATTCGCAATAGACTAACGGTATCTTCGGGGTTGACAATAATTCGTAAATAAGCGATCGCATCTTTAATTTCTTTGCGATCATAGAACTTTAATCCGCCGACAATATTGTAGGGAATATTATTATGTAGCAGTAAGTCTTCAAAAGGACGAGACTGAGCATTTGTGCGATATAAAATTGAGAAGTCACCCCAGCCTATTTCGGGGTTATTGTCCTTAATTTGCTGTATCTGCTTGACTACAAATCGGGCTTCTTCCTGTTCTTCATCCGCTTTATAAAGATAGATCTGTTCTCCCACCCCCCGTGTCGGTTTAAGCACCTTATCAATCCGTTGGCTATTATGGGAAATGAGGTGATTTGCGGCTTGTAAGATGTTCTCGCGGGAACGATAATTCTCTTCCAGCTTAATCATGGTGCGGGTATCTTCATCGGCTAAACCATCACCAAAATCCTCTTGGAAGTTTAACAGAATTGTATAGTCTGCCAGACGGAAGGAATAGATCGATTGATCCGCATCTCCTACCACAAAAAGCGATCGCAAGTTCCAATTCCACTCACTTTTACGAGTCTCCCCATTAGTCGCCAGTAGTCGAATTAAATCATATTGAATACGATTAGTATCTTGATATTCATCAACTAAGATATGCTGAAATTGGGTATGCCAATAGCCGAGAATAGATTCATTTTGCTGAAATAACCTAACAGGAACCCAGATTAAATCATCAAAATCCAAGGCATTATTAGCAGCTAATCTTGACTGATACTCGTTATAAATTTCCGAGATTACTCGACCACGATAACCAGGCTCTTGTTTAGCAAAGTCATCAGGAGTTAAGCCCTGGTTTTTGGCATTACTCACCGCATATCTAATTTTGCGGGGGTCAAATTTTTTATTATCTAAATTCAGTTCTTTAGTAACAATATTTTTAAATAAACTTTGCACATCCGACTCATCAAAGATGGAAAAATTGCGTTTCCAAGTGCGCCCCCGCTCATCCTGATACTTATTAATATCGAAGCGCAATAGTTTGGCAAAGAGACTGTGAAAAGTACCAATCCAGAGCTTTTTCGTAGTTCGTTTATAGACTCTAGATTTTAAAGCCTTTTGTTCATATTCCGTCAGAAACTCTAGCCGTTGTCCATGGTGTTGTAATGCTAACTCGGTGGCAAAAATATACTCAATCCGCTCGCGCATTTCCCGCGCCGCCTTATTAGTGAAGGTAACTGCTAAAATATGTTCGGGAGCAGCTTGTCGATTACGGATTAAATTAGCAATGCGGTAAGTTAGCGCTCTGGTTTTACCCGAACCTGCCCCTGCAACCACCAACATTGGGCCACAGTAATGCTCTACAGCAAGGCGTTGAGAAGAATTAAGATGGCTGAGAAAGTCGGTCATTTTGGCAAGGATGAAGGGTAGGAATAAAGGATGAAATAATTAATTTCTTTCCCGTGTTTATGGTATCAAGTTTTTGTTTAGGAGATAGAGATATTTAGGAGATATGAATATTACGACTGCCTTACCAACGTTTGTTGTTACCCTACGGGAAGGATTTGAGGCCGCTTTAGTGGTGGGGATAGTTATGGCATGCCTCAAGAAAGCAGAGCAAACCCAACTCTATCGTTGGGTATATTGGGGAATTTTTGCAGGAATTTTTGCCAGTATCGCTATTGGTTTTTTGTTAGGGGGAATTGTCTCTGGAGTTGAAACTGTGGGAGGGATTTATGCTCCTGTAGTTAAACAATTACTAGAGGGAGTTTTGGGGTTAATTGCGATCGCTATGTTGACTTGGATGCTGCTCTGGATGACTACCCAGGCAAAATCTCTCAAAGGAGAAGTTGAAGGGGCAATTACCTCGGCATTAAGCAATGATAATGCAGGTAAAGCAGTATTTCTTTTAGTTTTGATTGCTGTGGTGCGAGAAGGTTTTGAAACTGTCTTATTTATCTTGGCAAAGTTTCAGCAGGATTGGACATTACCCGCCGTGGGGGCAGGGTTGGGTTTAACTCTAGCCGCCATTATGGGCATAGCACTATTTTCTTTAGGTGTGCGCCTTAATATTCGTCTCTTTTTTCAGGTAATGGGAATATTTTTATTATTAATTGTCGGTGGTTTGGTGATGGGGGCATTAAAGCATTTTGATGCTGCCCTAGCTTTATTAAATAACCTAACTATTAGCCAGCTATGTTTGTTTAATAATGGCTCTTGTATTCTTGGTACTCAAGTGTGGGATGGCTCAAGTCTGCTACCCGATAAAGAATTTCCTGGTATTATTTTCAAAGCTCTGTTTGGTTATAGGCAAACCTTGTATCTGGGACAAATTATTGCCTATATTACTTTCCTGGCAGCAGTCGGCACCGCCTATTTTCAAAGTCTGGGGATTAAATTTTTGACGCGGGCACAAAAATCTTCTTCCTAGAAGTGATTAAACGCAAGCGTGTAAATTAAAAAACTGAGAGCTTAAAGCTTAAAACCAATAAAATTTGAACGAAACTAATTCACACACTAGACGTATTAAGATATTTCATTTTAGAGGTCGAATATTTGTCCTTCTATTATAAAATTTTCGATGGTATCGACGGAAGTCAAATAGTCTTCAATAATTAATTGATCATTAGGAGAGTTGGTAAGACCAAAGTTCAGGTCACTGCCGTTAAAATCCCAGCTTAAGTTATCCTGAGTAATTCCATCTCCAAAAATAATAGTGTCGTTTGCACCACCAGAGTCAGAGATGATATTCACACCATGTCCAAGTTCATAGATAAAAGTATCGTTGCCCATACCTCCATCAATGGTGTCATTACCTGCTCCAGTTACAATAAAATCATCTCCACCGCCAGCATTAACTACATCGTTAGTGTAATTCCCATAACCTAAGTTAATATTGTCATTTCCGCTACCAGTTTTAATGGCTAAAGTTTCAATACTGTTGAAATCAATCCGACTATTATAGTCAGTCATATAAGAGGTTACTTCAATTAACCCACTAGTTTTACCGTAATTATGTACAGTAAACATCAAATCTTCAGTATGCTCTGAATAATCAGTGATTAACTGATCAAAGCCCTGGTCACCATCAATCATAGAATTCATTGCGGAGTAAGGTGCTATTTCAGCATCACTATCTCTATGAACTCCAACTAAAATATCATCGTGACTTGAACCGAAAATTTCAAGCACCTCGAAATTGCTAAACTGAATAGTATTGACACCATTACTATATTGACCATTAGCAGCATCGGTTAAAAAGGAAACTACCCCAGTTTCACTTTCATAAAAATCAAGACTGAGAACATCAAAGCCATCTCCTGCATCAACCGTATCATTCCCTAATCCAGGGATAATCAAGTCATCTCCTGCACCAGTATTAATCGTATCATCGGAGTAATTTTCATAACCTAAGTCAATCAGGTCATCACCACTTCCACCGCTCAGAGCAAAACTTTCAATGTTATTGAAATCAATCCGACTGCTGTAATTATTTACGTAGGGTATAAAGTGGACATTTAATGAGCCATTGCCAGTACCATCATCATTCAAAAGGAACATCAAATCTTCAGTATGTTCTGAATAATCGACGACTAATTGATCAAAACCTTCTTGACCATCAATCATGGAAGACATAGAGAAGGGTACTGTTCGATCATTACTCTTTCCATTGACTGCCACTAAAATATCATCATAATCGGATGCAATGATGTGAAGAGCTTCGATATTGCTAAACTCAATTGAACTATCATCGCTAATATAGCTACCACTCTTGTTGCCCCTGAGACTAGAGGTAATACCGCTAGAACTATCAGAAAAGTTCAGATCGAGGAGATCAAATCCTGAACCGCCATCAACAATACTAGATCCTCGCCCTGGAAGAATTAAATCATGTCCTCCTCCAGCATCAACTATAGCGTTAAAATAGTCGTTATTACTATTAATCACATCATTACCATTGCCAGTAATAATTTTTAGGTTTTCAATACTGTAAAAGCTACTAAAGTTACTAGTACCAGTTGCCATGAAATCTATATTGAATGAACCATCATGATTTAATTCATCGTAATTCTGAAGTAAAAAAACCAGATCTTCATCATTAGAAGAGTAGTTGATAATTAATTGATCATTTCCTTCTCCTCCATCAATTAGATCTAGATCATTACTTGAACTAATTTCAATTTGATCATCTCCACTTAAGGCAAAGATTTGATCGTCTAAAATGGTATTTAATAAAAAATCGTTATTTTCTGTTCCTAGGATTTCGTTTTGAGACATGATACAAATTCTCGTTTTAAAAGAAAAGTTGGTGGACTGAAATAGTATTGAAATACATGTGCCGCGACAATGGTATTTCTTGACTATATTTAGTTGATAGCTTTTCTTAAATAGGGGGAAGTTGATGTAAATCACCAAGTACTAAATTTTAGATATTACTTTATGAATAGAAAATATATTGCTTGAAAATCTATATCAATTCATTACAATTACTCTAATTTTCAGATTGTCGCGAATTCATTGGGATTTCATCAAACAACAATAAAAATATTAAGATTTTTTACAATAATTTGTTTTTTAGTAAAAGTACAAATGAATTACTTTTGATCTTAAAGTTATATTAATCTCGTAATTGACCCGTAATATCAAAGGAAAGTGGAAATTTTTACGAAACCAGTTAAAAGCATTGTTAGACAAAGATTTATGAACCTTATTTTGCTCTCCTGTTTTAATCAATTAGGTAGTCATGTAGAAGTAATGATATAAGATTATTTTTGATGTCAAACAGCTTCTGTAAATGCCAACCTGTCCAAGTTGTGATTCTGAACAAACAGTTAAAAATGGTCACATTCACAACGGAAAACAAAGATTTAAATGTCATCAGTGTGGTCGACAATTCATTGAGAATCCTCAAAAAATAGTTATCAATCAAGAGAAACAAGAATTAATTGATAGATTGAGGCAGCGAGTGTCTCGATTAGTCAGAAAAACTTTATCCTTTTCTAAATCGTTAGAAAATCACATCGGTGCTATCTGGTACTTTGTACACTATTACAATTCATCATTACTTGTTTAGCACTACCGTTTAATTTATTAATAAGGTCGCGATCGCTTTTTAGAGAAGTTCAAAAGCGATCGCACGGGAAACTAGTACTAAATCCCATGACTCTTGCCAATGACCCAATGACGACGGAAAAACCTGGAGAGGCTAGACTCCTCTAAAGAAAGATAAATCGGTCTACCGTGGGGACAGGTGCGAGGATTACGGGTAGTTTGCCAGAGATTGAGGAGATTT
>CALLPS010000421.1 GCA_938015355.1 uncultured Pleurocapsa sp. | reverse complement strand
CTAAATTGATTGTCTAAAAGTGTCTCCTACAACACCGTAGGAGACACCGAAAATCAGGCGTTACAGCGATTTTTAGCCAGGGCAAAAGTTGAGGAATTAATAGCCACCGTAGCAAATTATCGTGGAGTAAAGACAAGCAATTAGATTAATGACAGAATATCAAGAAAAATCTTGTATTACGGTTCATCAAGAAGGTAACGAAATATTCATTCTTAAATTGAGAGAGAAGCGATCGCATTTTTACAAGCCACTGGATCATTATCCAAGTAACGATTAACCGTGTTGGGATTGATTGCCATAGCTTCAGCAATACGGCGTATCGAGTTACCACCAGCATGAAGCTTGTTAATAATCCAACGTCTCGAGCTGTGGGTAGAATAACCAGAGTAACCCTGTTTAGTTAAAATCTTGCGCCAATAATCATCTACTGCCCGCCAAGTAATATGACCTGATGCCGAGCGATCGCTAGGAAATAAATAGCCAGAAGCTGGTGGATCATAATTTACTAGATGATTCCTAAGAACATCATGGATAAAAATCTGTCTAGTACTGGCTTTCCCGTGTTTAGATGACTTTCTCGTATTGCCAGCAAAAGTGATCGAGTCTAGGATTCTACCCTGAGAGTCATAAATATCAGATACCCGTAATTGGGTAATTGCCCCCATTCTCTCCCCAGTCCAAAGCGAGATCTCAAAAATTAATCGTTGGCGAGGACAAACGAGATATTTTCTCATACAGGTAATTACGGGAGTAGTCCAAACGGCAGCTTTGCCATTGCGATTATTTTTAGGCATAAACTTTAAAATCAACTTCCGAAATAGATAAAAAAACTCTACAAAAGCGGAAGTAACTATTAAATAGAAAATACAATAATTCTCCCAAGTATATATCTAGCAATAGTTTTACGCATCCGTGTAACTTCCAGTTCTATGTAGAAGTGTCAGTTTCAATTATTAATTAAGATCGGACATAGTAGGAAAAACTAACTAATTTACTATCTACCATGACCGCATTAGATAAAGCTCAAATACCAAACCAAATTAATACGTTAGAAAGGTTAAACGCTTGGTCAGCATTACTTTTAGGATTCATCAATCCCCAAAAAGCAGTCATAGAAAATGCAGGAGAAAATCCCGAGAAAATGATGCAAACTTATATCCTGCGTGGTGATGATGGGGTGGAATATTTGATCAGTCGTAGTGCCTTACCTTTAAGTCCTGATTGGCGTGCCAATAATACAGATGCCTTTTGGCTAATGGTCAATGACGTAGCAGATGTTGACATCCCCGTAGCCTACACTAATGGATAATGCCAAATACTCCCCCTTGGAAAGGTAACAACACTCCTCCTGGTCAAGGAGGAAATACTGCACCTTGGAAAGGTAGCAATTCCAACTCCCCTTTTGGCAAAGGAAATACGACCCCTTGGAAAGGTAACAACTCTCCTAGAGGTGGTGCTACAGGTAAACCCGTAAGCTGGCAATCCTCCAAACCAACCACTAAAAAAATAAGGCAGAAAATTAGCCGTAGTAAGGTTAGTAAAATCCGTCGTCCGTTAAAAGGAGTTAGAAAACCACCAAGCGCGGTTAATATCTCCAAATTTGGTGGCGGTAAAGCCAAGCAAATCAAGCAGGTATCTGGTGGCATAGCAGCAGTAGCAGCAAAAACAGGTACCACAGGATTACCGTTAACAAAACTATTAGCTAATAGTCGATTCTTAGCAGGAATTAACTCCGTTCCCGCCGTAGCTTTAATTGCGGGCAATATTGCCGTTTGGAGAAGGAATATTGAAACGTTAAAAAATATTTATCGTCCTGCGTCTAGTCCCGCAATATTTTTTTACGATCCTGGTGCCGCAAGCAAAGCCCCTAAACCGCCATTTACTGGAGGACAAGATAACGTTCCTTACTATGTGAACTTCACCTACACTAATCTGCAAGGTGAGCAAGCACTTGGTGGTGCAAGTCAACCTTTATACGGAAAAATCAAAAATATCCAAGTAACCACCGTGCTAGACGGTAGATCAGCCATTGAAATTATTCATGGCTCTCTAGGAAATCCAGACAGTGAGGAATCTTATATAACGGCTTATAGAGCAACTTCATTGAAAAGACATTCAGGAGTAAAAATTTACCAAATAAGAAGAGTTGACGGACAACCAGATACAGGGGGAAATCCGCCTCTTCCTGAACAGCCCGATATATCACCAGGAGTAAGTAATGATAGTATTCCTAGCAGTCCTAGTAATGGTCAAAGTCCTGCCCCTAAACCTCCCCCCTCAAGTAACAAAAAACTTAAGACTTACTCCGATGAAATAAACGACTCCAATCCTACTGCTACTCCCAAAGTTCAGGCTGTCCCTGCCCAAATATCTACCCCTGCCCCCAATCCTCAAGACAATACAACAACAGAGCCTCATAGTCCTACAGATAGCCCCCCAGTTGTACAAAAAGACCCCACAACGCCAGCTATTAACAGCAAACCAAAGACTTATGTCAAAAAAACTTACTACCCCAAAAAGCTACCGTTTCAGCTACCTAGTACAAGAACTAAGCTTAATCGCGAAACTGGAGTAATAGAGCGCACTACTCGCAGATATGCCGACCCAAAAATTCCTGATAATGCCGAAGAAATAACTACTAGTATTCCAGTTGTCCCTGCTCCAATTAAGCCCGTTCCTAAAGTTGTAACCAAATATCCTGCCTCTGTTCCTCCCGCCAAAGTTACTAAAATTAACCCCTGTAAAAAAGGCTGTGGCGGTGCTAGTTCTGGCAATAGTAGCAATCTAACACCAGCAGAATCTAACGCATTATTACAGCTTGGCGATCTAGCACTACTTCAAACTATCAACCAAAAATTAGGAGACAAAATCCCCAACGGCGGCATTAGTAGTGGTTTAAAGAACTTACATAAATCTTTAGCCTTTGACCGTTGGCTTAATTTACTTAATGTAGCTTTGACTTTAAACAATGCTTTGATACTTAGTAGCTCCGTATTAGATACGGTAATTCAAGTTGCAGATAATGTATTCAATGCTATTGGTTTCAAATTTAAAAGTCCTGATGGGTCAGAAATTGGATTTGGCTCAGTAGTTTCTGGTGGAGTTAGAAGTGTACTCTCTAAAATAATTCCTAAAGAAGTCTCTCAAGCTTCTCAAAATGTTTTTGTTAAATTCAATCGAGTTGTTCAAGTAGGGGGTAATTTACTCCAGAATGTACGGTCAATGATGGATTCTACTCAAGATATTGCCGAAACAACAGGGGAAAATGTGGCAGTAATTGGTAATGCCCTAAGAAAAACTGGTGTAGTCAGAGAAAATAGTTACTCACTTATGCCAGAACAATTTGACCATAATTCTCGTATCCATCGGCGATTAGAAAAGATAGCAGATACGGCGGATATTTTTGAAGATATTACCTCTAATTTACAAGACATTAGTGAAGAGGCTCGCGAGATGAAAGAAAACTATGACGAGTATCAAGACCTATTAAAGAAAGAGCGAGACAAAAAAGTAAGAGAGAACAAAGATATTAAGCAAGCCGTAACTAATACTCCTGAGCCAACCGAAGAGGACGAAATTCGAGGAGTAGACAAAGATGCCTAGTAAACCCAAATTTGACGCTAACAGTTGGGAATTTACCCAAAGAATGATCCGTCTTGGGCATAATCGGCGAGTTAAACAATACTTCCGTGATATTTCCTCAGATACAGCAACCAATACAGGTAGAGAGGCAGTCAAAACTAGCTTACTAATTCGCGATGATGATTCAGGCATTGAGACGATGAATAAGATGCTGTATTTCAGCAATTATTTAGATCGCGATTTTACTGCCACCTATCCCGAAAGCTGGCAAGTACAGGTAGGAAATGATATTCCTCAATTGGTAATTGTATTTCGTAACGCTGACCCCAAATCAAAGTCAGGGGATTATCCCCTCTACATTCCCCACTATAACGGCAATCGCCGACCCAAAATTAAACCTTATGAAAAAGGAGATCATTGGGCACGATGGACACTTAAAGATAATAGTCGCCTTATCGTTAACGCCAAAAACGAAGCTGAGGCAGTACGAGTAATCAAGCAACTAGAAAAGTATGTTAAGCGCAAATACAGAACCCCAGAATCACCAGGTCTAGTCACTGGAGAAGTAGCGAAGGGAACGTACAAAAAATTTAAAGCTATACCTTTGCGGGCAGATTACTATCCGACTGGTAAGAAAAGTAATTATCCCCAATGGCGAGAGTATTTTTAGCTTGCTATCAAATTATCTCTACTGTCAATCTGTATATTTCTGCGAACACTAAGGGTTCGCGGATGGAGAGCTATTGTGATTACTAAATTTATCAGCCAAGCTTGTACAAATCAAGTTCACATAAAGTTTAATTTTTGGAGACAAAAAATATGAGTTTTCCTTTAACCGATTTATCTACTGCAAATTCCCTTGAAGAACAAATTTATCGAACAGCATTAGAATTACAAACTAGAGAGTTAGCAGTTGAGGAAGAAAATCGACCTGATAACACTCAGATTGTTTTTGATACTGAAGCCAATACTGTAGATATTACTGTTACTTTGGATACTAATTTGACAGTTGATGATGGTAATGCCGTAATTTCTGTTGTACCTTATCTTCCTTAATTTGAATAATCCAAAAACTATTAATCAAACTTAAGAGATAAAATAATGGCTAAAAACAAAGGCCCACTTAAGGGCGTATATGTACCTGTAAAACTACCCTGGAAAGGAGTTGCTCACGATAATGAACAATTTGTCTCTATCAAAAGACCTATTGCTGAGTATTTTAAGCTAGAACCAGCAAAAAAAACTGATCTAACTTACAAAACTAAGATTAGGTACAAAGAACGCAATGCAGACGGTAAGCCAGCAGGACAGTTAAAAACTAAAGAAGTTACTAAAACTCGCAGTCCTGGACATAGACAACGAGCAGTGCGTGTTATTTTTGGAGATCGAAAAAAAGGAATTCCTTCATCGGTTAAAGTTGGTGAGCGCAATGTTAAATCTTGTCAGTTTCCAATTACTAAAAGCGTTAGCATTTCTGATATTCGCGAAGAATTTTTAACTGGTAGATGGAAGAATTTGCCTGTAATTCGTATTGTTGAAGTGAATACGGGTCAAGGTTATCCTATTTATTAATTAATCTAGTGTTTAATATTAATTAATCTAGTGTTTAATCAAATAACGCCAGAATCTAAAGGGGTTTGGCGTTTACGTACTACAATTATTAAATCTGCTCAACGGGGAAAATTTGGCAAGGTTTATATTAAACCTTTTGACTTGAAGAAAGAGTTTTCTTCTGAGTTTTTAGCAGTTGGTATTACTGTTAATAATTCTAAGAATAATTGGCGCAATGGGGGTTATCTTTCTCAAGAGTTTAAGTTTTCTGCTAATGGTTATGATGCTAGTAATAAAGCTTTTAATCGTACACAGGATTTATTAATTAATAATGTTTCGATTATTACTCTGCCTCTACTTTCCTCCGATCCTTATCGGCTCTGGTTTTTTGCTCCTGCTTATTTTTCTCAACTAAGGTTACAGGTTTGGGAGTATCAGGGGGTTACGACTAATACTTTAATTGCTGATTTGGGAGCGTTTTTGGCTCATGCTCCTGCTAAATTATTGATTAATTTGCCCGAAATTCACCACAAGTTAGACCAGATTATCTTTTCTCAACAATCAGGGATATCGGTTGATTTGTCGGCACTTGATGCTAAACTTGATCAGCTTTTAAAGAATCCTTCTTTGCCTAATTCTGATCCACTGGATATTCCACCACCAGATTCTACTTTATTATCTGAGCAAAAATTCTTTCTTTTGCAATAAATTATGAGCTATAAACTGGAAACTACTTCTGAGTTTTATAACGAAAAGCAATATTTAACTCACACTCTCAAAGGAGAGTCACAAGAGCAAGATTTAAACTTTTTTGCCCAAAGAATTCCTAGTTTTGGCGTGATTGATTTTACCGATGTTTCTACTTCAGGTA
>CALLPS010000420.1 GCA_938015355.1 uncultured Pleurocapsa sp. | reverse complement strand
TAACAGGAGTCTTAAATACGGCAGTAGCTATCTCTGGTGAATACTTCCAGCGATCTACTTTTCCCTCGTAGCCACATACATATCGCCGTTGCTCATCAATGTCATAAAGGTGTGCTGCCTGATAAAAGCTGATTTCTTCTTCCTCAATTTGGTAGAAAAGTTCTTGAGCTAGTTTTTCATAGGGAACAACCAGTTGATAAAGTACAAATCGATCAAAATTCAAACGATTTTGAGCAAAATATTCCTCTGCTTTATTATCAAACAGGTTTTTAGCCAGTTTTTTAGCCAGTAGATGTTTGTTAATCGCTATTTCCCAATGGTCTGAGTTAAGCAGATTGTCTTGCAACCAAGCCAAAGTGTCTGTTGCTTTTTCTAAACGTAGTGAACAGCGAATTTGATTAGCTTCCGCCTCAATTTCCTCATCGCTAACAACAATATTTCTAGCGGATGCAGCTTCTGCAATAATCTTTTGATGCAAAATATCACAGCAAACTTGCTTAAGCTTAAGCTCTTGCTTGAGATACTCTTCAATTTCAACCGTTTCAATTTCTACACTCTTAAATTTGATCATTTATATCACCGCCAAGATATTCATCTAAACTATTGAAGTTAGGTTGTCTTCTAGAACTATTGAATTGAGAAATTGGTTATAAACAGATGTTAAACAGATTATTATTGACTCTAATTATATTACTTGTATATCTGATGTTGTTTTCCGCTTTCAACATTTAATGCCCTGTATAAATATAATTATTGTTTTAAGTAAAATATAAATGCCAAATTGGCAACATATACAAATTTCACCAAGTTATGTTGAGATATATGGGAAGAAAACTACTTCAAACCACGGTTTTATTCAAAATACTTAACAAACACTAGATTGTTATTGATAGCCTAGATATCTCAATAAATAACAATATTTGGTATTGTAGAATGGTATTGTAAAAGCAGAATTAAATTAATTTTTTATTAGTCAATTCATGATATGATTCCATCATATCCAGAGTAGTTGATTGTATTCTGTGATACTTTTTTTATTCGTATTTTTTAAATTAATCAACAGCCTTAGATGCTTCTGATTTAATAATTATTGATAGAAATAAAAAATATTTAAAAGCTATTTAAAAGCTATTTAATATTATTATCCAAGAATGAAGAGTAAAATTATACTTTACCCTTCATCCCTTAACTAAATATTCAACTAAATATTCAACCAACTTCCGATCGCCTCAGGAAGAGGTAATACAATGATAATTAGTAGGGCTATAGCAAATAGACCAGCGATATCTCTTTTATTATCCAGTTCTGTAACATCATTTAGAGCGGGCTGATCCACTAGAGGAATTAACCACATAATGATTGTCCAAACCCAAAAATAGGGATGAATCAGGGCAAATAATAAAGCCAAGATGCGGGTGATTTGACCAACAGCGATCGCCATTTTCTGTCCAAAGACAGCATGGATAATATGTCCTCCATCTAGCTGTCCAATAGGCATAAGATTGATTGCAGTAATAAATAAGCCGACACAACCTGCGGTTGCCAAAGGATGTAGTTGAATTCCCATATCTACAGTTAAAGCTGAACCTAAAGCCAACTTAGATATTAGGCTAAGGAGGAAAGATAGACGAGGATTCTGAGCTTGGATATTGAAAGCAGATGATTCTTCTAGGGGAACAACTTCAGAGAGAGATAATCCCCAAATTAAAACTGGAATAATTATCACTAAGCCCGAAAGAGAACCCACAATTGCCGTATCAAATAAAGCTTTACGATGGGGAATAGGAGCCCGTCGCTGTATAATTGCACCCAAAGTTCCTAAGGAAAAGCTATCTAGCAAAAATGGGAAGGGAATAAAATAAGGTAAAGTTGTCCGAATCTTGTAATAGACAGCCACAAAATAATGACTAAACTTTTGTAGGGCAATGATTAATAGTAACGGTAAACTATAGGGTAACCCCTGAACAATCAATCCTGGGTTAGATAGCAATTCCTCAAAAAGAGTACCATCAATACTAACTCCTGCTACCGTAGTAGTTAGCAGGGTAATCAAAAACATGCTTACCGCAAAGGCGATTCTAGAATCGGTCTGTAACTTTTCTGGTGACTCAGCTTTGGCTTCGGGATTTGGCACTAGGGCAAAAAATGGTTTTCCCTTAAAGCTTTCTTGAAAAATCAGGAAAAAGCGATCGCCAAATGCCTGTTCGACATTATCTTTAATTTCGTCATAAGCCTTCTCGGGAATAGTTTTGAGCTTACCACGACAGAAGATTGCTTGGGCACGGTAGTCAATGTTCTGTAGATAATAAATGTTCCAAGGAAAACAGTTGCGTAAAGTTTTTTCTTCCTGGCTATTGATCGGACATGGAGGAGGAGTCTTGACCATAGCTTCGGTTAATACTGGTTTCGCTTCTTCTTCCTTTGGAGTTGGAGTTGGATTTGGAGTTGGAGGTGGGTCAATTTTGTCGATACGACCACGCTGTACCAGCCAGCCATATAATAGGGGACAACAAATCAAAGGAAACAGGTACACTGGCAAAGGTAATGGCTGCTCTTCACCAAAAGCATAAGACCAAGCAGTCCAAATAAAGGACGGCATCATAATTACCAACCAACATAACCACACTGGCGTATTGGTTTTGCCCTTGATGCTTCTGTCAACAATAAAATAAGCAATGGGCGCTAATATGACTAAAAACCAGAGTTTCATAAAAAACCATTCCGAATCTGTTTTGAGAATTCTGTTTCCATAACTATTTTGGACGGCGGATTAAGTAGATAAATATACAATAAAAATGCAATTCATAAATTACTATTAAGTACCATTATTTATATAATGCCCCAAAACTCGACAGAAATTACCGCAAGTCTTGGTAGAACTAGATCTCCACGCCCCATTTTGTCAGGAATATTTGCGTTTACGCCTAACCGAGATACTTTAGGTGCTACATCTTACTTAATTGTAGATAAAAGTGGGAATATTCTCCTCGATTGCCCTGCTTGGACAGCAGAAAATCAGGAATTTATCGAGTCTCAGGGTGGAATCGACTCTTTGATCATTAGTCATCGAGGAGGTATGGGTAAGCATATTTTGTCAATGCAGCAAACTTTAAACTGTCAAATAATTGTCCAAGAACAAGAGGCATATCTATTACCAGAAGTTGAGGTTACCTCTTTTGCCGATTTTTTGTCTCTCAGTCCAGAATTAGAACTTATTTGGACTCCTGGTCATTCTCCTGGTTCATCCTGTTTGTATTGGCGAGAGCAAGGAGGAGTGTTATTCACTGGTAGACATTTATTACCTAAATCCCCAGGGTCAATTGTTCCCTTAAGAACTGCTAAAACTTTCCATTGGTGGAGACAGTTAGAGAGTATTGCTAAATTACGCGATCGCTTTACTCCCCATACCCTCAACTATATTCTTCCTGGGGCAAATACGGGTTATCTGCGAGGTACAGGTTATATTGACCATGCCTATGAACAATTGCAAGCATTTGATTTAACTGCATTAAGAACTATAGATATTACCTAATGTGACTGTTAACTGATTCCTAAACACTGATTCCTAAACATAATTGTTTGAAATGATCGCCTCTGGCTTCAAAACTAAGGTACTGATCGAAACTAGCACAGGCAGGAGAAAGTAAGACAACTTTTGCCTGATGTTCCACGGCTAAGGCAAGACTCTGATTGATGGCGTTTTCCATGGTTTCCACGATCTGATAATTATCAAAACCGCGATCGCTAAATCTTTGAGCAAACATCGGTGCCGCCTTCCCAATAAGTAGAACAGTGGCGGCTTGCGCTTTAATCTGATCGATCCACAGAGTATCATCTCCCGTTTTAGCTTCTCCTCCAGCAATCAGAATTACTGGTGCAGCAACAGAATTTAATCCCACCGCAGCAGCATCATAATTAGTGGCTTTACTGTCATTAATAAATTTGACTCCTTGATGAGTGCAAACATATTCCAAGCGATGTTCCACTCCAGGAAAAGAAGTTATCGTATTGGCGATCGCTTTTTTATCAATACCTGCTAATTTGGCTGCGGCGACTGCTACAAGAAGATTCTGAAGATTATGTTCTCCTGGCATTTTAAACAAAGAGACAGGGGCAATAAGCTCATCAAAAGCCACAATCCAACCATCTTCAAGATAAACACCTACCGAGCGATCGTCATCAAAGCTATTTTTCCCGTTAACGCTTGTCCATATTACATCGTCACCTAATTCTAAGGCGGCAGTTTGTAAAAAGCGATCGTCTCCATTAATAATTTTCCGCTGACAACGACGAATCAAAGAAGCTTTGATTTGATAATAGTTTTCCAGAGTTTTATGACGACTAAGGTGATCGGAGGAAAAGGTGGTAAAGATACCAATTTGCGGTGCCAAATTAATCGCAGATTCAATTTGATAACTACTCAATTCGGCAACAATCCAATCAAAACTCTCGCCATTGAGATTCTTGATCGCTAATTCACAAGCAGCATTGCCAATATTGCCACAGGCAGGAGCATTCAATCCTGCACCTTGAAATATGGCAGCAATTAGTGCGGTGGTAGTAGTTTTGCCATTGGTGCCAGTAATGCCAATCCAAGGAATTTGCTTGAGATAACGCCAAGCTAATTCAATCTCGCCCATAGTTTCGATCCCCTGCTGTCTAGCTAGGGCTAAGGTTTCCAAATCCCAAGGAACACCAGGGCTAACAACAATCGAGTCTGGTACCCTAGAAGCAGCTAAAGTCACCATACTATTAAGTTTTACAGTAACTCCTTCTTGTTCTAATTGTTGTTGCGATGCTTGTAATTGTTGACCATTAGATCGAGATGCTATATCCGATTCTGTTGCTGAGTCTATTAGGGTAACTTGCCAACCGTCTTGATTAAGTAATCTTGCCGCAGCAATTCCCGATCTTCCTAAGCCAATTATCTCACCTGTAGGCATAAAACCTGTCTTGTAATAATTCCCATAGAATGTTAGCTCATTTTCGCCTCTGGGCTAAATTACTTACATAATTTACTTACATAATTTTTCTGCAATTAAACTTCTACAATTTGTCACACTAAATATAGTTTTGAAATATAGTTTTGAAAATAAATGCGATCCCAAGGCTACGGCGAGGGTAATCCCTTTCCCGAAAATAGAGCAAGGGTATTTTTTCTAATTTAGAATAATTTCTTTTGTTCCTCAATTAGTATTTATATTGACTATAGTAATAAGTAAAGCGATTATTATATATTGATGATTTTTAAATCATATTTGATTATCAATTATCTTGACACGGATCAAGTTTAACCTTCAAATTAAACTTTTTTCATCCTGATTGCAACGTTTTTTTAATTGCGATTTTCTGATTATTTTGTATCGGTTTACATTGTTTTAATGTTTGCTTAATATTCTAAGTATTGCTTACAATATCTGGAATTGAGTGTTTTCTTCACTAATTGTTAAGTATTATTTTGCAGCTAAATAGAAAAGTTATCTAAACAGTAAATTTACTGTTTAGATCAGTTGAAATAAGTAGAGTGTATTCCGTAAATTTACTACTTGTCCTGTAAGATTAATTTTAATTATAAAAATCCCGTGGACTAAATATTCATATAACCAAATGTTTTACAGCAAGCGACCGTCGAAATATTTATCGACCCTATTAATGTATAGTCGTACTTCCCGTATGGTTATCGTGTGGCTGTTAATTATTGGAGATATTATTGGATTACTTTTGTGCTTCAGCTTGGCATTAAAATTACGTGTATCTCAATCTTTAAACTTAGGCACTCCAGTTTTATATGCTCTAGTGGCAGTGTACTTGTTTGGTCTGTACTTGACAGATACATATAAAGTCAATAGAGAAGTTTCAGGTGTCCGCCTCTCTGAAAGAGCCGTATTAGGAATACTAGCGACAGTTACTGCTGTCACTTCTGGAATTTACATTACGGGAATCTGGGGCAGCGAGCCGATTGTTGGAAGAGGGGTATTGCTTATTAGCGTAACCTTGTTTTCGTTCTGGGCAGTTATTAGTAGAACTCTTGCTGATCAATGGCTCAAAGTCAATCAAGAAAACAGCCGATTTTTGGTATTAGGTGACTATCAAAAAGTTGTAGAGTTTGGCAAAGAACACCGTAAGTTAAATTCTCATACTGAATTTGTTTCTTTTTCTGAATGTTTTGCAACTAGTAGCCGTCCCTACACTCAAAATAAATCGGCTAGAGGAAATTCTTTAGTACTAGATAATGTGAGCAATCTAAGTACTGCCTGGAAGCAGCAGTACTGGTCAGGAATTTTGATTGATGGGGCAGAGCAAAAACTATCACAGCAAATGGTTCGTGAACTTATGGATATGAGGCTTCGAGGAGTCTATGTCTATAGTATTGCTGACTTCTGTGAACAGTTCTGGCAAAAAATTCCTCCCGCTTATATTCAAGATGATTGGTTTGCTTTTACCTCTGGATTCAACATCTTGCATAATCGGATTAAAGCCAAGTTAAAACAGTTGATAGATATTGTTGTTGCCGCAGCGATGATTATCATCTGTCTCCCAATTACCGTTCCAGTCGCGATCGCTATTAAGTTAAGTAGCAAGGGTCCTATTTTTTATTCCCAAGTGAGAACTGGATTAAATGGGAAAAAGTTTCGGGTCTATAAGTTCCGTTCTATGTACCAAAATGCAGAGTCGAAAGGAATTCAGTGGGCAAAAGAGAAAGATCCGCGGATCACCACCGTTGGCTCTTTTATTCGTTTAACCAGAATTGACGAACTGCCTCAACTTTGGAATGTTTTTAAAGGAGAGATGAGTTTAGTGGGACCTCGACCTGAACGTCCTGAATTTGATCTTCAGTTGAGAGAAAAAATTCCTTATTATGATGTCCGCTACCTAGTTAAACCAGGAATTACTGGTTGGGCTCAAGTTTGTTATCCCTATGGTGCATCAGTTGAAGATGCTTACCAAAAAGTAGCTTACGATCTTTATTACATCAAGAATTATTCCCTATTCTTGGATTTAGCGATCGCTTTTAAAACTTTAAGAGTAGTTTTCTTAGGGAAAGGCAGATAGAGAGAGAAAGGATAAAGGAGAAAGGAGAAAGGATGAAGGATGAAAGATAAATTTACCTTCTATTTTCCGATACAAAAACGGCTAAAAATTCGGTCTAATACTGATTCGGTGACTTCTTCTCCCGTAATTTCTCCTAGCGCCTGAATTGCGCCTCGGAGGTCAATTGTCCAAAAATCTAATGGCAGTTGGTTGATGACAGTTTCTTGTACTTGTTCTAGAGATACTCTAGCCCTAGTTAAGGCTGATGCTTGTCTTTGATTAATTGCCACTTCAGAATTTGCCGCAGTTACCTTGCCTTGATGAGCTAAGAAGAGGATCTCTGTTTCCAGATCACAAATGCCTTGATGATTGACTGCACTAGCACCAACTACCTGTTTAATTTCGGTCGGATATTTAACCGATTGGGTTGGAGATAAATCCACTTTATTGATGATCAGAATGAGAGGACGGTTTTTTACCTGGTCATATATTTCTGAGTCGGCAGTTGTCCAACCTCGTTGAGCATCAACGGTTAATAAAACTAAATCGGCGGCGGCGGCGGCTTTGCGCGATCGCTCCACACCAATTTTCTCTACAGTATTGCTGGTTTCTCGAATCCCTGCGGTATCTAATACCTTAATTGGGATACCGCCGACAACTAAGGTAGACTCAATCACATCACGAGTTGTGCCAGGAAGATCGGTAACAATCGCGCGATCGCTTTTACTCCAGGCGTTAAGTAAACTGGATTTGCCAACATTGGGGCACCCAACAATCGCCACTTTTAAGCCATTTCGCAATAATTCTCCTTGTTCTGCTGTAGCTAAAATATGTTGAACCTTAAGCAAGACATTATCAAGTTGTTGTTCAATTTCTGCTTCATTTAAAGGGGGGAGATCGTCGGCAAAATCAATTCTGGCTTCCACTTCCGCTAAAATATCTAAGCAGATTGTTCTTAGTTCACCAATTGGACTGCCCAGTTTTCCTTGTAAACCAGCTAAAGCGACTTGAGAAGCCGCCTCAGATTGTGCAGCAACTAGTTCGGCAATACTCTCCGCTTGAGTAAGATCAATTCTACCGTTAAGAAATGCTCTGAGGCTAAATTCTCCTGGTTGAGCTAACCTTGCACCTTGGGCAACGCATAGCTGCAAAACTGATTGCACAGCGATAATTCCCCCATGACAGTGAAATTCCACTACATCTTCACGAGTAAAAGAACGAGGTTGTAGCATTAATAGTAGTAATGCCTCGTCTACTAGCTGTTTCGTTTCAGGATCGCGAATATAACCATACAGAATGCGATGAGTTGACCATTCTTGCTTGCCTGGAGAATGAAATAATATTTTAGCGATCGCTAGAGATTTAGCTCCTGAGAGGCGAACAATCCCCACACTACCTTGTTGTGGCATGATGGCAGTGGCGATCGCAACTATAGTTTCTCCCTGGATTAAAGACATTTGAGATGCTTGATCTTAGTAGCTTTGTTTATCTTACCGACTATAAGTTATCAGCTTTTTGTTAAAGGCATCTGAAAATAGACAAAATTAATAGTACTATTTTACAGCCTATAATTTGGGTACTAATATTTAGTCTAATTACTAGCCCTCTTATATGGCGATCGCTTTTTAAAGAGTTTGAGTATTGTTGCTAACATCTACTTTAAAATAAGGCATCAGCAATAGAAATGCACCATGGACGAATTAGTTGAATTAAGGCAAAGTATCGAAAACCACAATTATCGAAAAGCCCTGCAAATTGTTGATGAGCTAGAAGAAATGTCCGTAGAAGATAAGCTCAACAAAATATATAGTTACATGGTTGTTTTACTCCTACATCTTATCAATCAAGAGGCTGAGAAAAAGCTAACTAGATCCTGGGAGTTTTCTATTGCCAATTCAGTTAAGCAGATCAATAGAACTAATAAAAGGTGTAAAGCTGGCGGGTATTATGCCAAACCAGAAGACTTGGAAGAAATCATCGATGATGCTTTCGAGATTGCTTTAAAGGGTGCAGCAGCGGAGGCTTTTGGTGGAGAATATAGCCCAGAAAAGCTGCTGGGGGTAATCAATCCCAAGATAATTAAAAGCAAAGCACTTTCCTTAATTGATTACGAAATGTGAATCCTGCATATCTTGGAGGTATTGGTGTTAGAGAGGAGCTAAAAAAATGATTGTTTAAAGTAGTTCATTTATTCTCTACTTCCCCAGCCAAAATATCTTCTAATTCAATTGACTCCCCTACTTATGAGGTTATCCACACTAATTTTTTCAACGTTAGTCTGTCACAATAAAAACAGTTAATCAAGGAAATTAATACTAAAGATGAACTTTTCCCTTTCGTCCCTGTATGATTGGTATCGTAATGCAATTCGTCATCCCAAATATCGCTGGTGGGTCATGCTGGGGACGATAATTTATCTTATTAGTCCAATTGATATTGCACCAGACTTTATTCCGATTCTGGGACAGTTAGATGATGTCATGCTTGCTGGCTTACTATTTACAGAATTATCACAAATGATGATTGCTAAGTTACAAACTCGTCAAGAAAACAAAAATGTCGCCACAGACAATCCTAGCACTGATACTGTTGATGTTGATGCAGAAACCGTAGCTACTAGCTAGATAATAAACTGATCTCAAGTTACTTCCATTCCTGACAAGATAAAATAATCTAAAAAAATAGAAGCGCATTTTCCACAAGAAAGTGTGCTTTTGTTCGTCTAACTAAACTCACCTTTTCTCTCTGAGAAGCTTAATGAAAGCTTATAGCGATCGCTTTACTTCTGATATCCTTTCCGCAAAGGTAAAAAATGATGGTATCTTGCTTAAGACCGATCATATAAAAGATTGGCAGATATTGATTTGAATAAGGATTATAAGCTCCTCTGAGGTAATTTATGACTAAATATGATGTATACGCTTTAGGTAATGCTCTTTTAGATGTTGAGTTTGAAGTATCACCAGAAGTGTTACAAGACTTGGGGATTGATAAAGGTGTAATGACTCTGCTAGATCAAGATAGCCAAGATAAAATTATCAGTAATTTAGCAAAGTACGATCAAAAACGCTCTTGTGGCGGTTCAGCAGCCAATACTTTAATTGCCATTAGTCAGTTTGGTGGAAAAGCTTTCTATTCTTGTAAAGTAGCCGATGATGAGCCAGGACAGTTTTATACAAAAGATTTAATTGATTGTGGTGTGGCGACTAATCTGGAAAACCATCCTCCTGAATCAGGAGTAACAGGCAAATGTTTAGTATTTGTCACCCCCGATGCCGATCGCACAATGAATACTTTTTTGGGTATTTCAGGAGAGTTTAGTGATCAGGAATTAGTCCCCGAAGTAATTAAAAATGCTGAATATACCTATATTGAGGGCTATTTAGTTAGTGGGGAAAACAGCAAACAGGCGGCAATCAAAGCCAGAGAAATTGCCCAGGCTGCGGGAAAGAAGGTGGCATTTACTCTAGCCGATTTTAATATGGTGAAATTCTTTAAACCAGGATTGCTAGAAATAATTGGTTCGGGAGTTGATTTTCTGTTTGCCAATGAAAGTGAAGCTTTGTTAATGGCAGAAACTGAAGATTTTGAGGTGGCAGTTAACTATCTTAAAACCATCGCCAAAGGATTTGCCGTTACTCGGGGTGCTGCGGGTTCAGTTGTGTATGATGGCGAAAAGCTAGTTACCATTGAACCTTTCCCTGTCAAAGCGATCGATACTGTGGGCGCAGGAGATATGTATGCAGGTGCTTTTCTCTATGGAATTACTAATGGAATGAACTACGAAGAAGCAGGGCGTTTGGCATCTTTAGCCTCATCAACTATAGTGACCACTTTGGGTGCACGGATGAAGACTGAAGCTGTGCAGGCTCTTTTGAATCAGTTAAAAGTTACTAGTTAACAGTTAACAGTTAACAGTTACCAGTTAACAGCGATCGCTTTTACACTTCTCTAAAAAGCGATCGCTTATCTAATTCTTAGAAGACGGCAGGAATAGATGGTAAAAAGTCTTTGACGTTCAAGGAAAGATTCCAATTGGAGGAAACTCTAAAACAACATACAAAGACTTGGACTCATCTTAAGGCATTGAAAAAAATAGTGAGTATAACTCACCATAGTCAACAATAATTCGTCAAGAATCATTTTCTTTAGTTATAGTCATTCTAATTAATTTCCGTACTGTCATTCGTTATCTATTTTCAGGGGAATACGTACCTGGAAATTAGTTTTTCCTGGCTGAGATTCAAACCGCAGATTGCCATGATGTTTTTGCACAATAATTCGACGGGAAATATCTAAACCCAAACCGCTGCCTTTACCTACTTCTTTGCTCGTAAAAAAAGGTTCAAAGATACGAGGCTTTAACTCGGTAGGAATTCCTGAACCACTATCAATAATTTCGATTAGAGCACAGTCATTTTCTAGACTAGTACGAATTGTTAATTCTCCCTGGTTATCCATCGCGTCGATGGCATTGTCGATCAGATTTGTCCAAACTTGATTTAGTTCTCCGCCATAAACTGAGACTTTAGAAATTTGAGTATGGTATTGTTTGTTGACTCTCACTCCATATTTCAGCTTGTGGTGCAGAATTTTTAGGGTATTATCTAAACCTTCATGTAAGTCTACTTCCTGAATCGTACTGCGATCCATAT
>CALLPS010000419.1 GCA_938015355.1 uncultured Pleurocapsa sp. | reverse complement strand
TTAGAGAATGGTAGATTTAAACCCCAGCGCTAGTTTTAGTTTAAAGATCGAGTTAGAAATTCCCAATCGCCCCGGAGCATTAGCGTCGATCATGAGTACCATTGCCAGTCATGGAGGCAGTTTAGGGGATATTGTACTGTTGCAACGCAATCTTAAATTTACTCATCGAGAATTAATGGTTGATGCTTCTAGTAGCGAACAAGGAGACCAAATCGTTGATGCGATTAAAAGTTTACCTCGGGTTAAAGTACTTAGCTATGCGGATCGCACCTTTGCCATTCATCAAGGGGGCAAAATTACTGTTGAGAGTAAGTTACCCCTAAATTCTCAGTCAGATTTAGCCATGGCTTATACTCCAGGGGTGGGTCGAATCTGTCGGGCGATCGCCGAACAGCCTGAACGAGTTTACGATCTAACCATTAAAAGTAATACCGTGGCGGTAGTAACCGATGGTAGTGCCGTATTAGGATTGGGTAATTTAGGTGCAGCCGCATCTTTACCTGTGATGGAAGGAAAAGCCCTGCTGTTTAAGGAATTTGCAGGAATTGATGCTTTCCCCATCGCCCTTAATACTCAAGATACGGAAGAAATCATTAAAGCAGTAATAGATTTTGCCCCTGTATTTGGGGGCGTGAATTTAGAAGATATTGCTGCACCACGTTGTTTTGAAATCGAGCGGAGACTAAGGGAAAAACTTGATATTCCTGTTTTCCATGATGATCAGCATGGCACAGCGATTGTCGTCTTGGCAGCTTTGTATAATGCGCTTAAATTAGTGGGTAAAGATCTAACAGAAGTTAAAATCGTGATTAATGGAGCGGGAGCTGCGGGAATTGCGATCGCTCTTTTGTTAAGAAAAGCAGGAGTAAGTAATATTGTAATTTGTGACTCTAAAGGGATTATTTCCCAGCAGAGAGAAGATTTAAACGAGAAAAAGCAAGAATTTGCTGTAACTGAGACAGGGAGTTTAGCCGATGGGATGAAAGATGCCGATGTCTTTTTAGGGGTAAGTGCCCCTGGAGTTGTCACTCCAGAAATGGTTTATACCATGGCAGAGGAAGCAATTGTCTTTGCTATGGCGAATCCAATTCCTGAAATTCAACCTGAACTCGTTTATGATGACGTGGCAGTCATGGCGACAGGGCGTAGCGACTACCCCAATCAAATAAATAATGTGTTAGCCTTTCCTGGTGTTTTTCGTGGTGCATTGGACTGTCGTGCTTCGGCAATTACAACTAACATGTACTTAGAAGCTGCTAAAGCGATCGCCACTTTGGTTGATGATGCTGATTTGGATCGAGAGCACATTATTCCCTCAGTGTTTGACCCCAGGGTAGCGAAAGCCGTAGCTAAGGCAGTATGTTTGGCGGCAAAACAGGATCATGTCGCTCAGAAAAGTGTCCCTCAGAAAAACAATGACGAGTAAGGAAACATTTAGTTGTTGACTAAGATTATGGATGAAATTGAAATTCCAGAAGCGATCAGAGAAGATGTAGAACTACCGAAGCAATCTTGGTTGGCTTTGGCTATGCCGATAATTGTTGTCATGGCACTATGTCTTAGTGTCGTCGGATTAGTCTCCCTATGGTTATTTATATTTCAAGGGAATCCTATTTCCGAGACGACTAGTGATTCTACTGATCCTAATGCAGAATCTAAAATCATCTCTTCTCAGGCACAACCTAAACCACAGCTTAAACCTCAAGCATCCGTCCCTACTCCTATAACTGAAAGCGAGCCAGTTCCCGAAAAAACAAGCAAAAAAGACCTTTTAGGACATTTACCCTACGATGTAGTTTCAACATCAGAATTAACGGCAATTACGGCTGATGGTAGTTTAAAACTGCGCCCTGCTGCTGCTAATAAATTTAGGCAAATGCAAGCTGCTGCTAAGGCAGAAGGAATTACTTTAGTACCTCTTTCTGCTTTTCGTGATGACCAAGCCCAAGAAAAGCTATTTTTTGGAGTTAAAGAACAACGAGGACAAAACGCTACCAAAAGAGCCAAAGTTAGTGCACCTCCTGGGTATAGTGAACATCATACAGGTTATGCCGTTGATATTGGTGATGGCAATGCTCCAGCAACCAACGTAGAAGTAGAGTTTGCCGATACGGCTGCTTTTCGCTGGCTAGAACAAAATGCTTTAAAATACAGTTTTGAACTATCTTTTCCCCCCGATAATAAGCAGGGTGTTAGTTATGAACCCTGGCATTGGCGTTTTGTTGGCGATCGCAATAGTTTAGAAACGTTTTATAAAGTGAGGAATTAATTTTAGATACGCCTGATGTTAATTGGCTTCGTTGACAGTTAGTTTGTTCCTAGCTCTAAGCTCTAAGCTTTAAGAGAATTAAATAGAAAAATACTCTTTTGGTAAAAAATGCGATCGCATTTGAGGTTTCTGTGAAAGTTTAAAATATATTTGGGATGTCTAAACTATTTTGAGCGGGAATAAAGTCATGCTTGTTCAATCTGAATCTAAAACTTATACTCTCAATGAATATCGCGCACTGGAGGAAAAGGCTGAGTTCAAGAGTGAATATGATGATGGAGAGATTCTACCAATAAGTGGAGGAACAATCGAGCATAACAACATAATTATTAACTTGATTGTGATGTTTAAAATGGCTTTACGTGGGGCTAATTATCATATACAAACTAGTGACTTGCGTGTCTGGATTCCTCAGCATCGTAAAGCAACTTATCCAGATGTTATGGTAATTGCAGGAGATCCTGTTTTTAATGATAATCGCTCTGATGAAATACTTAATCCTTGTTTGATTGTAGAAGTGTTGTCTAAATCCACTGAAGGATATGACCGAGGTGATAAGTTTCTCTATTATCGTTCGATTGCTCAATTTAAAGAGTATTTGTTGGTTAGCCAAGGAGAATACTTTATTGAACACTATCGCAAAACTGGCGAAGGGCAATGGTTATTGCAAGAATATCGAGGGTCTGAAAAGGAAATTGCCTTAGAGTCTGTAGGTGTTTCTTTGGTTGTTAAAGATGTCTATGAAGGGGCATTGGTGACAAGTTAAGAAAAAAACAAATTAGTCAACTACTACATATAGTATTGTCTAGGAGTTTAAAACACTATACTTAGATTTTAAATAAAAAAATAAGTAAGACTCCAATTGCACTAATCTTAGAGCAAAACCTAC
>CALLPS010000418.1 GCA_938015355.1 uncultured Pleurocapsa sp. | reverse complement strand
AACGTGAAAATAAATTTTTGCCACAGTAAATTTCGCTTACCCAGATATAATAGTAATTAATTAATTTCTCCCTATTTATCTCGTTTATTTAGCTGTTTTATATTGATAATACTCTATTCTTGATAAAATTATCTTCTACTTAATTTGATTTGCCTCGTTTCTATAGTACAATCAATTTAAGCTAAATATCAAGATAAAATTAATCCTTGAATAGATAGCCAAAATTATGATACTGGTAAAAATCAGGCTTAAGAACTGATTGTTATTAGTAATTTGGGTTGCTAAAAATGACCAATAAAACTAATCCTATATCAGTAAATATGTAAGTTAGTTTACACAATTTACATCACTTCTTGTTGTCGAAAAAAATAATTTAGGTGAGAGTATTAAGCATGAAAAGAGCAGTTAGTTTGTTTGCTATGGGAATTTCCACACTCTTGTTGGCTACACCTCAAGCTAAGGCACAAACTACCAAAATTGACGAACAACTGCCAAATAACTATGAACCCAAAATACCGCAGGATAATTTAGACCAGATAACTAATGTCAAAAGCTTGCGAGATATTGCCCCTACAGATTGGGCTTATGAAGCCCTAAAAAGCTTAGTGAATCGCTATGGCTGTATAGCTGGGTTCCCCGATCAAACCTTTCGAGGTAGTCAACCCCTCTCTCGCTATGAATTTGCCGCTGGTTTAAATAGTTGTTTAAATCAAATAGAACGTTTGATTGCCAGCAGTGAAAACCTAGCCAGTGAAGATCTGGCAACTGTGCAGAGATTAACCCAAGATTTTGCCGAGGAGTTAAGAGTTTTAGAGACAAGTATCGATAATCTAGAATCACGAACAGCACTGGTGGAAGATAACCAGTTTTCGACTACCACTAAATTAAATGGGGAAGTCATCTTTTCCGTTACTGGTGCCACAGGAGGAGATCCAGAAGCGGAAGATGATGCTCAGGTAATATTCAACGACCGCATCCGTCTCAATTTTAATACTAGCTTTTCTGGCAAAGATCTCCTAATTACAGGTTTACAAGCGCAGAATTTTGGTGGAGAATTAGATGGTTCGGGTAGTACCCAAGGTACCTTATTTCCCAGCGAATCTCTCTTGACGGCTGGCTCGACTAAACTCAATTTTGAACCCCAGTTTCCTCGTTTCACTCCCCAGGACATTTCTCAAGAAAATGAAAGTAACTCTGTTAATCTTTACAAGCTACTTTATATTTTTCCTTCTGGTCTAGATAACGTCACCTTATTTGCTGGGGCGGCAGCGGAAGTAGGCGACGCTTTCCCGACGATTATTCCCTTTGCTGACGAAGGGCAGGGGGCAGTTTCTCGATTTGCAGCTTTAAACCCCGTACTACGGATATCAGGGGGAACTTCTCAAATTGGATTAGCTTCGGCAACAGGATTCATTTGGAATATTTCAGATCAATTAGACTGGCGTGCTTTATACGCTAGTGTCAATGCTGCCATTAGCGAAGAAGAAGATGTCAATATCTTGGGTGCAGGTCTTTTTGATGGTAGTCTGGTGGCTTCAACTCAGTTGACCCTCAAGCCCGTTGATACTGTAGATATTGGAATTAACTATGCCTATAGTTTTCACGAACTAAATATATTAGCCACAGGATTAAGCAGATTTTCCGCCACTCCTTTAGCTATTCCCGAACAGACTATTAATGCCGATGGCACGATTAATGTTGGCGGAATTTTAGATACATCGATCGGCATTCATTCAATCGGAACTTCATTTAATTGGAATTTTCTGCCTAAAATTTCTTTTACTGGTTATGGCTCCTACTTTTTTGTTGATTCCGAATCGGGAGCAGATGCTTCCTCAGAATTCCTAAGCTGGATGACAGGGTTTCATTTTGAAGACTTATTAAAAGAAGGAAATACTGCGGGACTAATTTTTGGGCAACCTTTAAATCGAGTTGATGCTGGTGGGGTAGCAGAATTAACAGAGCCCGATGTTGATCGCGCCATCCCCTACCATTTAGAAGCTTTTTTCAATTACAAGATCAACCAGAATTTGAGTATAACTCCTGGGGGATTTATCTTATTTAATCCTGAGGGGAATGGGAATAACGATACTACCGCAGTGGGCGTATTGCGAACTACATTTAACTTTTAATTGATAATTATCGTACCCGTTGACCAGCTTCATAAGATAAATTCAGTTTAAACAAAAATTACAGAACTACAATCAATTCTTGAAGCAGATTGCCTTCAAAGTCTGTAACCTCAAATACTGTCATGTTATCTTTGATTACTTCCTGATATTTACAACTAGACTCAAGATGAAGATCTGTTTTTAGAGTTTCTAGTTGACAAAATTGTTGAATAGTTAAGTTGTTCATGATTAAACCTTGATAGTAACTTTATCGAATCTTTATACTTGTCGCTAAAGTTTAACTTGGCAATAAAGTCTCCCTTGTGATCTCATTCCTGCTATAGATAGAATTAAGATCACATTCGTTAATTTAACTTGCTGCAATCAGTAACCTCTAGAAAAAAAAAGCCATAGTAATCACTATGACTCTTGAGAAAATGTTATTTAATATTTAAAATATTGAAACTGAATTAAAAACCATAGCTGTTTATTTTCACTAACTCCCCATCTCTAAAGGAAGCTTTGATCTTGCGACGACAGTTTTCCTCGTTGAGCCAAATCCATTGTTCAATCCTGCCATTACTTGCAGTTTTAGTTTGCTCTCCAGAAAATCCTAAAATACCCTTGACATCCCAAAGATCTAATTTACTTTCTGCTTGACGATTGATTTGCACCGATCTATCACGGTATCGTCTTTTTAACTCGTCTAAATCTTCTTTATCTATTCTCCCGTACGCAGAGTAAGAAAACTTGTCTTCGCAAGCAGAAGCAGCTTGAGAATGTCCGATACATAAAATTACTACGGTTAAAGTAGCTAGCAACTTTTTAATTGACATCATAAATATTTGATATACGCTATATATCAAATAATGACATTGTGGTTGCAAATTCACTGTGATCGTTTGACATGGTGCCTGATAATTAGGATCAATTTACTAATTCAGGTTTTTTCCTCAACATTACTATCTAAAAAATATTACTAAATATTAAGAAAGCCAGCTTTTTCCACCTATATTGCCTGATTATAGTTACAACCATTATTGTTCCCCATAGCGTGACCAACGAATAGTACAAAGATACTGTCCACCTTGCCAAGTCAAAGCCGTAGTTAATGGTTCATATCAAGCGCGTTGAACTGTCCCACTTTAAATCTTTTGGTGGGACAACGAAAGTTCCCATCTTACCTGGTTTTACCGTAGTTTCGGGGCCAAATGGGTCAGGAAAATCGAATATCTTAGATGCGCTACTGTTTTGTTTGGGTTTGGCGAGTTCTAAGGGAATGCGTGCCGATCGCTTGCCCGATTTGGTCAATAATAAACATATTGGCAATGGTAAGGCTGCGGAAGCGATTGTCTCTGTTACTTTTGACTTGACGGATTTGGGTGATTTGTCAGATGTGGTGACAACGGTGACGGATGCGAAGGATTTAACTCTGGTTGCCTCTTCTGAAGAATTGTCAGCAGCTATGGAAAGCCATGGTAATGAGAATGGTAATGGTCATCTAGAAGCTGAGATCAACCTAGAAGATGAAGAAGAATTAGCAAGTAAGACGGTAGATCAAGATGATAAAAAGATTCTGGCGATCGCCAATGGGGATAGTCTGGAGTGGAAGATTACCCGTCGCTTACGAGTAGGGAAAAAAGGGAATTATACTTCAACGTTTTATATTAATGGAGAAGTTTCTACTGCCACGGAAGTTCATGAACAGCTACAGAAGTTAAGGGTTTATCCTGAAGGATATAACGTGGTGTTGCAGGGTGATGTCACCAGCATTATCACCATGAACTCGCGAGAAAGACGAGAAATTATTGATGAGTTGGCAGGAGTAGCAGCATTTGACCGTAAAATTCAGCAAACGCGAAAAACTCTAGATAAAGTACAGGAAAGA
>CALLPS010000417.1 GCA_938015355.1 uncultured Pleurocapsa sp. | reverse complement strand
AGGCTATGACACTATCGTCGGGGAAAGAGGACAAAAACTCTCTGGAGGACAAAAACAACGAATTGCGATCGCCAGAGCCGTTTTAAAAGATCCCCCCATCTTAGTTCTCGACGAAGCAACATCCGCAGTAGATAATGAAACCGAAGCTGCGATCGCCCGTTCTTTAGAAAAGATCACTCAGAATAGAACTACTATTGCGATCGCTCACCGACTTTCCACCATCAGACACTCAGACTGCATCTATGTCATGGATTATGGTCAATTAATTGAACAGGGAACTCACGAAGAACTATTAGCTAAAAATGGCGCATATGCTGGTTTATGGCAAGTACAAACTGGATCAAGACAAGATAGACAGTTGATCGGCTAGTCTTAAGTGATTTTTTATGGTTTTAATTAATGGCTTTATTTAATAGCTTGGAAAGACTCAATCATTTTTTCCACTGTGGGTAGATACTTGTCATAGCTGTTAGATTTTGCGGTATAGGTAATGACATAAGCCTGATTATCCTTGATCGACCAGGTTTGCATTCTTTGCACAGGAAAACCATTTTCTAATCCAGCATAAACAATTTGTTTTCCTTCATCCTCTCCTAACCTAATTGTCTGAGCCTCTTTAACATTAGGATCGGATAACTTTTTTATTTCCGCTAGAGATTGCTCTGTATATTGCGCCAAAGAAGTATCCTCAGCCAGATTTTCAACCAAGATACTGACTCGCTCTTTAAATTGATCGGAATCGTCTTCTAAAGGAGAAAGAAATACTACCCCTGTGGCAAAAAAGTCATCGCGGTTTTGTGGTGACCAGCTATCAGGATAGTCTATGCTAAAACCCTGACTCGGATTTTCATAGGGCGATAATTTCATTTTAGGCTCAGTTGTCCTCTGTTTTACTAGCAACCAGCCGCCAAAGGTAGCTATTAGCAATGCGATCGCTCCTCCGAGAACTTTCAACATTTTCCCCTGGGATTTTTTTTGAGGCTCAACAGCTACAGCTGATTTTTGGGGATGATTAGATGCTACGGAATTGTTAATTGCCGTGCTTTGATGAACCACTGGCTTTGCTTTGAGAGTAGACTTGCTCGTGAAAGTTTTCTCCTCTCGATCATTTTTTGCTCTGGGCTTAACTTGTTGTGAAGCAGTAGAGCTTGGATGAGGCATTATAATTGTTTCTTTGGTATTATTTTGAGTCACATCCAACTGTTTTAGGTCTGATAAAACAATACCTGCTGAAGTATATCTTTCTTGATGACGATAGCGCACCATCTTATCTATGATATCTAAAAAGAGAGGCTGGTAATTTACCTGGGTATTCAGTTGATTGCGCCAAATTATTTCGCCACTATCATCAATTGCTAGTTTTTTGGGTATTATTCCCGTCAAAGCTTGAATAGCAATAATACCTAGAGCATAGATATCACTATAAAATCCAGGACGACCCATCATTTGCTCCATCGGCATGTAGGATTTAGTCCCAACTGCTACAGTCTGTTTAACCTGTCCTGCTGCATCAATAATTTGGGTACTTACCTGCTTCACCGAGCCGAAATCAATCAAAATTATTTTGTCGTCTTGTTGGCGACGCATAAGATTAGAAGGCTTTAGATCTCGATGAATGACGCTATGTTGTTGCACGATCAGAAGCACTTCCAGAACATCTTGCACAAAATCAATTGTTTTGGTTTCTGACCAAGGCTGACCAGGAATTATTTCGTGACTTAAATCGTGTCCTTCAATTAATTCTTGAACCAGAAAAAAGTCATTATCCTGTTCAAAATAAGCTAGCAATCGAGGAATGCGATCGCAATGTCCTAAACGGTTCATGATCTCGGCTTCTCGATTGAAAAGCCTTCTGGCTATAGCTAAAGTTTGAGGGTTGACTGTTTTTGGCTTCAGTTGCTTGACCACACACTGGCTATCAAAACACTGTTGATCTTGAGCTAAAAACGTGACTCCAACACCACCCCTTCCTAGTTGTTTGATGACGTAATAACGTCCCTGAATAGTTTGTCCTACAAGATTGTTATCCATCGACATCATTGCTTAAAAGACCGTTAACTTAAGTCCCCACAATTTTAATACCTACTCTATTTATAAAAGAGCGACATTTTACATCTGTGAGCTAACCCAACAAAGGGTTCTGCTATTTCTGCTTGACGCAATAATTCTTATTGCAGCTTCTTGCTTAAAGATTACAAGTAACACAATAATAATATTGATATCATACCTTATGAAAAGTTTTCTGGAATTTTTTTAATGGGCATTAGTTAGTTAATTGCATCCCGATTTTTTGACTTAATCCTTTATTGAAGCTTAATTTCAAGGGATAAGTTACTCCCTTCTTATGAGAATTTTTAGAGAATTTTTAATAAAAAAAGCAGAGAAAATTTTCCTCTGCTTTTTGGGGAATCAATGATTATTTATTCAGCTATTTCTTCAGCTAGTTCTTCTGATTCATCTTCTATGGGTGGTACAGGGGCAACCGCAGCGATCGCATCATCTTTATCTAATCTCTGAACCCTGACCCCAGTGGCATTACGGGACTGCAAAGAGATTGCCTGGACAGCCTGACGGATCATAATTCCTCTATTGGTGACGATCATCAGTTCATCATCAGGGTTAACAATATCAATTGCTACCAGGCGATCATCATCAGACTTAAACTTAATCGCTCTTACTCCCATTCCCGCTCGATTTTGTAGACGGAATTTAGCAATGGGTACTCTTTTGCCATAGCCATTGTTGGTAATAGCTAGTAACCAGGGACCTTGATCCACCGTTTCATCAATCAACTCTTCGCCAATATCTTCATCCTCGTTATCTCCCGTCTCATCAATAGTGGCAACAATCTGGGAGGGAATAATGTCCATGCTGATTAATTCATCTTCAGCTCTCAGTTTCATGGACTTAACTCCTTTCGTCGATCTGCCTAAAGGACGTAATTGCTGCTTATTAGTTTTAAAGTGAATTGCTTTTCCTTGGCGGGTACCAATAATTACGCTGTCTTCATCCGTAGCTAAACGCACCCAGCGCAGTTCATCTTCTTCCTGTAAGGAAATAGCAATTAAGCCATTGGAGCGAATATTAGCAAAAGCCGAGAGGGCAGTTTTTTTGATATTTCCCTTGCGGGTCAACATTACCAGATATTCATCTTCGGTAAATTCGCTCACCGCAATCATCGAGGTAACTTTTTCCGCCTGAGATACAGGCAACATCTGGACAATGGGAATTCCTCTTGCTGTTCGTGAGGTT
>CALLPS010000416.1 GCA_938015355.1 uncultured Pleurocapsa sp. | reverse complement strand
TTCTAAATCAGATTCTTCTATTAAAATCTTTTCTGGTAGCACCATTACCTAATCTTAAATGATTTAATTTAATACCTATGAGCATTTTACCTGGACTGGAAAAATTGCCAGTAATATATTAACCATAGTAATTGCGATCGCTAGTTATAGATTCTTTATAGATTCTATTGTATTTTCTTTTAATTTCAATTAATAAGCTGTTAAACATTTAAATTGCATATTCTTGTTTTTCTTCTGCCTTCTGCCTTTTCATAACAGGTAAATTAAATGCATTACAGCTTAGCTCCGATTTTATTGCACCTTTTGTCTCTCTTTAGAATGAAGTCGCCTTGATCTTTTCCCTACCCCAACTTTTTATTACAACCGTTGGAGTTATAACGTTAAGGTATGGTTAAATTATGGTGATGTGTAACAGATCGACTATCTTATAAATGTTTATCTCTCATGAGGTTAAGAATTTATGTTGGAAAAACTACCACCTAGACTGTGTTGAAGAAAAGTGCTTACAAGATTTACAACACAAGTTTGATAGTCTCCCACTTGATAACTATACTGAAGGGTTCTATCGGTATAGAAGATTTTCTAGATTTTCTGTGTCAGGTTCTAAGATAGCAAGAATACCTCATTCTACTTTTTATCAAGATTTAAACGATAATAGGCTTTTGGGAGGCATTCAAAGGGATTACCAAGAACTCAATCAAGATTTAGTAACAGAGAAAGAATTTGTCAGTCTGCTTATCAAGTTCTCAAGCTACTGCCAGATACAATCAGATATCCAGTCCCTAAACATTGGTGTTCATCAAATTCGCATAACCTGTTCTAGCGGACAATCTGGCAATCCTACCCCTGAAGGAATACATAGAGATGGGGTAGATACAATCGGAATTTTGGGTGTGAATCGGCATAAAATTAAAGGCGGTATAACTTCTTTATTTTATCCAGATTGGGAAAGCCTAATTTTTCAGAAAGAAATCCACCCAGGTCAGTTATTGATTGTTGACGATAAGTGTCTCTGGCATCATACGAGTCCAATCACACCAGTTTCCTTCTCGAATGCAGGGTTTAGGGATGTCTTGATCTTCACATATTCAAGTGCTTCTTAGTGACCTAGAGATTATGAAACAGGAAATTAAGGAAGTATTGAATAATTATGAATTAGGAGAATTGCTGTCTTGTAAAAAAATGATTTGTGGGTATTCAAACACGAATTATAAAATAGATACTAGCACGGGAAGTTATTTATATAGAATTTGTCAACGACAGTCTTTAGATTCAATTCAGTATGAGATGAATTTAATGCAGGCATTAAAGCAGATTCGATTTCCTGCTGCTTTTCCAATTCCCAGGAAAGATAAGAGCTATATTAGCTTAGGTGATCATGGCTGGGTAACAATTTATGAATTCATTGAAGGAGAGCAGCCAAAAGTTACACCACAAACAGTAGAAGAAATTGCCAAGGCAACTGGAGAACTTAGTCAATTTAAGAACTGGACACAATTACCCAGAAAAAACCCTATAAGTTTAGATATTTGTCATCAACTAATTAAAGATTTTGGAACATCAAAATATCAATACTCAGAGATTTTTTCCTATTTCAGAGAACAAACAGAATATCTAAACTCGTACCTTACCCAGAAAATACCTAGAGGAATGGTGCATGGAGATCTATTCCCCGATAATACTATATTTAATGGCAATAAACTAACTGCCATTATCGACTTTGAATTTTCTTGTCCCGATTATTTACTCATTGATGTTGGAGTGGCAATCAATGGGTTTTGTTTCTTAAACAACAGGTTGAATCAAGAATTATTAATCATATTTCTGAAAACATACAACAAAATCAGAATACTTACTCCAAGAGAAATTGACTTATTGCCTTACTATATTCAATGGGGAGCACATGGAATAATTTCCTGTCACCTAGAACATAATCTATTGAACAAAAAGAGCATAAAACAGTTAAATCGAGTTAATGAATTAATGGAACGAGTTAAAATAATACGACAAGAAGAAGTCATCATCAGTCAACTGATTCAAGATTTTGCGCGATCGCAACCTCATTTTCCCTAAGACTGTTGGGTACATGTATTCCCAATATAATCATTCGCACAACAATGAACAAAAATAGTGCTAACCAGATCGTTTGATTATTGTGAAATTTCCAAGCAGCAATAGCTGCGGGGATAAATCCAATAACAATGCCGTTTACCATACTATTGCGGATGAGCGCTCCATCGATTAAGCCCAGAAAATATCCTTGTAGCATTAAAGTGAGAGACCAGACTCCTAAAATTGGTAGTAGCCAGAGGAGATAGTGATGTATTTCCTCAATTACTTCCCCATGATTGGTTAGCAACCCAAATAGAGGATCTGGCAAGACAATCAGCATTAAAGCAAACCCTAGTCCTATGCTCAAGCTGATACTTCCAGACATTTGCATCAATGGAAGGAGCTGCTTTTTGAGACCAGCACCCCAAAGATTTCCCGTTAAACTTTCAGTTGCGAAAGAGACCCCATCAAGGAAGGCAGCAGCGAGGAACATCATCTCGATGAGCAAAGTATTCGCTGCTAGTACTAGAGTTCCCAAAGTACTACTGACATTAGTAAATAATGAAATAGTTGCAGCCAAGGCTAACCGAGCTACAAACAAGTCTCCATTAAGTTTTGTGGTATTTTTGAGTGCATCCATCTCAAAAATAGATCTAGTAACGGTAGGAATTTTAGCCCCCCAGCCCTCTAGAAAGATAAAGACGAATCCTAGTAGTAGCATCAGATATTGGCTGGCTGCCGTAGCTGCTCCAGCCCCAAAACTCGGCCATCCCCAGTAAACAATTAAAAGGTAATCGAAAAAGATATTGCTACCACTGGCAACCGCAGATAATATTAAGACTTTTCTCCCTTGCTCTCGACCCATAAACCAGCCGATCAGAACGAAGTTGATGAGTACTGCTGGAGCGCCCCAAATGCGGGCATTATAGTAATCCAGACCAGCAGCTTTAACCGATGGAGTAGCACTGAGTAAAGCAAATCCCCCTTCTCGTAATGGATGCTGCAATAATAGGATTATTAGTCCCATTACCAAAGCGATCAAACTATTCCTTAACAGAGTTAGCAGAACTGTATCTTGGTCAGAGCGTCCTACGGCTTGGGCAGTTAGACCTGTCGTTCCCAATCTTAATAATTTGAAAGTGCGATAAAGGATGTTGAACAGGACAGTAGCCAGAGCAACCCCTGCTAGGTAGCGAATGTCTGCCAAGTGTCCTAGAAAAGCAGCATCAACTAAACCAGATAGGGGAACCATCATATTAGAGAGAATGTTAACCACAGCAAGTGTCACGAAGCGAGAACGAAGTTCATCTGATGATAGTACTTGGCTATTTACTTTCAGTGGAGACTTTGATTGGAGCAGATTGTCCATGGAGTTAGGCTGTTTATCGTTTAATAGATGGGTCAAAAACCTCGGATTTTAAGCCGATTGTCTTGGCAAATTATATATCCTAGGCTAGTTAGTATTTGTGAACTAAAGCAAGAAACAGTTAAACTATCCCTCTGCCATTGACCCGACGAATTGCCACAATTCCTGGTAGAGGCGGTTGATTGACTTCGCCACTGGGCCAATTTGAACCCAGAGGTACGCGCCGTTGTTGTTTAAAAGCAGTACCGTCTGTAGCTAATAATTCAAACTCTCTTGATTCTGCCGCCATATTTTGACGCATGCCATTTTTCTCCCCTGGATGCTGAATTGCCAGAAAGAGACTACTATTATCGTTATCAAAGGTTAGACCAGTACATTCACACTCCATTGGTCCGATCGCAAAAGGATAGATTTTGCCGACATCCTCTCCCGACAAGGGAATGTACCACAGGGAATTATTGCCAAATACTCCTGTTAAATCACTACCCGTTAAAGCTTGCCCATTCTCATCTGTTCTCGTGGGGACAGGTTGATTATGTTTGCTGGTGGACATATCCGTTACCACCCAGAGATTGCCCTTTTTATCTAAAGTCAGGTTATCAGGATTAGCAAAACCCGCTCCTCCATGAGCAACTTCACCCCCTGTAGCCAACATACTCCAGGTAAAACTAAGGGCAGCAGGGTCATTATCATCTTCCTCTAATTTCATAATCCAACCATATTCATACTCAGTCTCGCCATTTGTCCCCACGAAGATCTGTTTATCAGCACCACCATCACTACCACTACTACCAGAAGTAAAAGCAATAAATAGAGTCCCGTCAGAATTAACAATCGTGTCTTCGGGGCGGGCAGTACAAGTTACTCCTACTGCACTGGCGGCAAAATGAGCATCAATCAAAATTGCCCCCTGGGTTTCTAGGGTGCTATCACCTTGATATAAATCTCCCAAAGTCTTGAATTGAGCACGTAAAGGCTGGAGCTGTTCCTCTGTCTCCACTTCCATCACCCCCCCTATAGTGCGATCGCTATTAGGTAAAATTACCTTCCCTCCCACTACTTGGCGGGGAGAGACGGGATTAACCAGAGTATTCGGATTTAAAGGAATCCATTCGCCGATCCCGTTCGGATAAAGTTTTGCTCCATAGAGAGTCCCCTCTTCAAACAAGCGAGAGTTAGTTTTATCCTGGGGATTAAACACTTTGCCACTACTAACAAACTTGTATAAATGCCCGCCACGGCGATCGCATCCTGAATAAACAGCTAAGTTCTTTCCTCCTTCCGCACGAATACCAAAAGCCTCATGGCGATAGCGTCCTAGCCATGTGTGTTTTGTCCCGTAGTCATTGGGGTTAGCAGGATCAATTTCTACCATCCAGCCATATTTATTACCCGCCAAACCGAATACATTTGCCCTGCCGTTAAAATCCTTAGCCGAGATGAAAAAAGGTGTCTCCCCAGGATCTAAAGAAGAGCCATCTGCCATAACTGCTTCAGGTACTTGATCTTGAAAATTCTCTTCTGCACTTAGGACTGTTCCCCAGGGGGTTGTCCCTCCCGCACAGTTTTGAAATGTCCCAATAATGCGATCGCCCAAGCCATCTTCATAACCTAATTTTTGGGGTTTGTTAAATACGGCAACCGCCGCCCCCGTGGACTTGAGAGCTTGTGCGCGGTTATCTAGACCTGAAATTCCTGTAACCCGACGATCTGCCTCAGAATAAGTCCGTTCCCATTTACCATCAGCATTACGCTTAACAGAAATTACCCCTAATCCCTGATCAATTAAACCTTCCCGCGAGATCCGAATAATTTTCTCTTTGGTTACATCACCATCTTTAAGACTAAAAGCATCAATGATAAATTCCGCCTCGTCTTCTTCCTCCCCAGGTTTAGCCAAAGCGATTAATTCTGCAAACGGAAGCTCCTCCCCAATTACTAGAGGATAAGTCTGCATCCAGACACCACCGCTAATATATTCAAAATTAACTGTGAGATAACCTTCATTGGGGGCAGTCTCAACTAAAGATAAATAATCGTTATTATAGCCAAAACGAGAGTCCCCCACGCGATCGCCCCAAACAGCAATTACATCATAGAAAAAACCTTCAGGCAGAACTAAATCATCTTGGACTTCATAATGACCATAGTTGGCAATTTGCTGGCTAACAGGTAACTCTTCTACTGCCAAAGGCAAAGGATATTTTACGGGTTGAAAACCTAACCGAGAACTAGCCGTAGCCAAGACTTTAGATTTAAGATTGTTATCCCACGAAACAGCAGCTAAGGAACCAGCAGTAGCACCTAAAAAAAGTAGAAAATGACGACGATTTACATTCATATTAGAAGATCTTTTAGAAGAAAAAATAGAGCCGAATCTGAGTATGAGATGAGTAAAACCCTGTTATGTATCACATGGGTGTCTTGAATGCCCTCAAGCTTGTAAACCTCTCGTCTCAACAAGAAGACCCCTCAGGTAGGAAAAACTTTTCCTCTCCCTCTTAAATCACGCTGTTGAGAAATTCCTATTCTTAAGCTAAACTCCGAATGTTAACAACTCATTAATTGCTACTTTTTATTTCACGATCGCGGAATTTTCCGTTTTCAGGCTTTTTTGAATCCAGTCATCTGCTCCGCTTATTATCTTTCGAGCAGTAATTTTCTAGATATATTATGTTTTTTTGGCAAGAATGGCTGTTACAAGTCGATCACTGGCTTATATCTCTGGGATCTTTAGCTTATCCCGCTTTTATAATTATTTATTTGTCAGCAACCTTAGTTGGACTGCCCGCAATTTTTCTTTTCTTGGCTGCGGGAAGCTTATTTGGCTTTATTCCTGGCTTAATTTTAGTATCTTTTGCCGATACTCTTAGTGTTGCTGTCTGCTACCTCTTGGGTCGAACAGTAGCGAGGAAAAAGGTTGGAGAATGGATTTCCCAACGACCTCAATGGAGTGAGTTTGATCGAGCAGTAGCCAGCAAAGGTTGGAAAATAGTTTTTTTAACCCGATTGTCGCCGATAGTTCCTTCTAACGTCCTCAATTATGGCTTTAGTTTAACTAGGATCAACTTCTGGCAATATTTGTTTGTTTCCTGGCTCGCAATGCTCCCTGTAATTGCCTTATATGTTTATTTGGCTTCGGTAGGGACGAATCTCATGTCAGGAAGTGATGACCCTAGACAAGTTATTGCCTCAGTCATTGGTTTAATTACGGCTCTAATGGCGATCGCCTATACCACCAAGTTAATGCATGGCACTCTCTTCCAAAAACCAGCTAAACAGATGCAAGCAATTCCTTCCAAAAACCCAAAAGTGGAGTCAAGAGAAAAAGCCAGACGGTAAGACAGTCAACAGTACCCCCATACGAGGGCAAGTCCCCATACGAGGATAAACCATATGCGCGAAGCGAAGCTAGTCCTTTAGGGAAGCGGTATCCTTTAGGGCAAGGGCATAACATCAACAGTACCCCCATACGAGGGCAAGTCCCCATACGAGGATAAACCATATGCGAAGCGGTATCCTTTAGGGCAAGGGCATAACATCAACAGTACCCCCATACGAGGGCAAGTCCCCATACGAGGATAAAC
>CALLPS010000415.1 GCA_938015355.1 uncultured Pleurocapsa sp. | reverse complement strand
CCAAAGGGATTAATGGCAGTTGCCATTTGCTGATAGACGGCTTGATTCTCCAGTAATTCAGCAGTTGCATCGACAATTGTTTGTGGATTAGTACCAATCAATTTTGCTGTACCAGCATGAACTGCTTCTGGTCTTTCTGTCGTTTCCCGTAGTACTAACACAGGCTTACCTAGACTAGGAGCTTCTTCTTGTAATCCTCCCGAATCTGTTAGTAAAAGATGGCAGCGATCTATTGCACCTACCAATTCGCCATAGTCTAATGGTTCGGTTAAAAATACTCTAGGGCGATCGCCTAATGCTGCTTTAATCGGCTCCCTGACAGTAGGGTTGCGGTGCAAAGGTAATAGTAGGGCAGTATCGGGAAAACGATCTAAGATGGCAATAAATCCCTGCAATATGTCTTCCAGCGGTTCACCCCAGTTTTCTCGTCGGTGAACTGTAGCTAGTAATACTCGATATTTTGACCAATCTAAATTTGCTACCAGGCACTCAGGCTGACTATTTGCCACTGTTAACAGAGTATCAATTACGGTGTTCCCCGTATGGTGAATTTCTCCTGTCACTCCCGATTTTTGCAAATTGGCTACGGCTAATGTTGTCGGGGCAAAATGAAACTGAGCAATTTGGGATATTAGGCGACGATTTGCTTCCTCAGGATAGGGATTATACAAGTTATCTGTCCGTAAACCAGCTTCAACATGAGCCACAGGAATTTGTTGGTAAAATGCGGCTAAAGCAGCAGAAAAAGCCGTAGTGGTATCACCCTGGACAAAAATCAACTGCGGTTCGATCTCGGCAAAAATCTTGGCTAATCCCTGTAGACTATCACAGGTGATACTGGTTAAAGTTTGCTTGGGTTTCATAATGCCTAAGTCATAATCCGCTTGTAAATCAAATAGCTTCATAACTCGGTCAACCATTTCTCGGTGTTGCCCTGTAAGAATTAGATAGGTTTTGATTTGGGCAAGTTGGTGCAGTTGTTTAATAACTGGAGCGAGTTTGATTGCTTCAGGGCGAGTTCCTAAAATTACTCCGACAGCAATTGCTTTGGTCATGTTCTATCTACCCAATTAATTCCTTTAAAGTTCCACCGTATAACATTCTGCTGGGAGATCGTCACGTAATCAAGGTCAAGTTTATTGCACCCCAAATCTCCAGCTCAACTCCTAAGGGCGATCGCCGAAACTTATTTACAAGATAAACACTTAGCCCAGCCAGAAGAACAAATTTTAATCATGGAGGAAGAAGCGGATTCAAAATACTGTCGCCAAAGCTGCTGAAAATATTAGAGCTAACTATTAGCACATTAACTAAGGCTGTATTAATTTCGATCTGATAAGTTCAAAAGTGACAACCCTAAATATGACTTTAAACAATGGCTTTAAACCTCTATTTTCTCCGACATGGCGAAACCGTTGCCAGTAAAACAGGGGGTTTTTGTGGGACTTCCGATGTGGAGCTGACCCCCGAAGGCAAAATGATGGCAAAAGACTTTGCTGTGGCATATTCTGACCTTGAATGGACGGCAATTTTTTCTAGCCCCATGATTCGCACAATCGCTACTGCAAAACCTCTGTGCGAGATAGTCGGTATAGAGATGCAGTTACGGGATGGTTTAAAAGAAATCAACTTCGGTCAATGGGAAGGTAAAACTCCCGCAGAGGTTAACCAGCAATACCACGATGAATATGTGCGTTGGCAATCTGAACCTGGCTGGAATGCTCCTCCTGATGGAGAAAGGGCAATTGAAATTGCTCGTCGTAGTTCAGAAGTAATTGAAGAAATAGAAAATAGTTATCAAACTGGTAACGTACTACTAGTAGCACATAAAGCTACGATACGCATCATGCTTTGTACCCTATTAGGCATAGATGTGGGACGATATCGCGATCGCATTGATATGCCTGTAGCTGCCGTTAGTCTTGTCGAATTTTGCGAACAAGGGCCAAAGCTCAAGAAGTTAAGCGATCGCTCTCATCTTAAACAAGCATAATGATTATCCTCGTCCTTAGCGAGAAATATAAAAATTACACAACGAAAATCAATAAATCAAGAATTAATTTAAAAGATGTTACGCGGGGGACAAAGAGCTTGCACGTTAATAAGGTAGGATGATTTTAAAATCACCGTCTTGAGGATAGTGAGTGTCAATTAGCCACATATAATGTTGATGAATCAATACTCGAAAGCAGACACTTCAACCGCAGTGGATATTGCCCTTGCTCTAGGGTTACTTCAGCGTAATGAGACTGGCGGCTTGATACATTGTCCTTTAATGCTCTCGCCAACTCTTATTTCTAGCTCATTAGTTACGCAACTAGAGTCACTAGCTCAACCTCTAGCTCTTTTAATTCATCGAGTAGCCAATAATCTAGATTTTTTAGCAGAACAACTTCAGTCCACCGCCGCAAATGATGAATATACAGGGTTTCTCTTATCCTTAGCCCTAAAAGAGCAACGTCCCCAAGATAGCTTACGATTTTCTATCACTCGCAGTGACTATTTTCTGACACAGCAGCAAGATGGCTTACGTCAAGTTGAATTTAACACCATTGCCGCCAGTTATATTGGTCTTTCCGAAAAGATGACAGAATTCCATAAAATATGGGGTAGTCTCTGGCATGAAACCTGGGATTTATTGCCTAATAAGCCCATTAGTGGTGTTGCGGATGCTTTTGTCTCGGTAATGGAAGAGTATGGTGTCGCCGATGCCTGCATCCTGTTTGTGGTACAGCCAAATGAACGTAATATTTTTGACCAGCGTTTTCTAGAAATTGCCCTAGTTGAACAAGGGATCCAAGTGATTCGCACTAGTCTCGAAGCGATCAGCGAACAAGGTGAAATACAGAATGGACATTTGGTTTTTAAGGGAAAAATTGCCGCTATCACCTATTTCAGAGCAGGTTATCGCCCTGATGAACTGGAAAGTAAAACAGCTCGTCAAGGTCGTCAATTGATTTCTCAGTCAACGACTATCTCCGTGCCAGATCTGCCAACTCATTTAGCTGGTACTAAGAAAATTCAACAAGTTTTGACTAACTCCAAAATGCTCAAGCTTTTTCTTAATGAACAGGATACAGCTTTAGTTCAACAGGCCTTTGCTAAAATTTATACCCTAGAAGATCCGATTGAGTTGGATGGCAAAACGATGTTAGCTAAAGAAGCCGCCATCGCTAAACCAGAGCAGTTTGTCCTCAAACCCCAACGAGAAGGAGGTGGTTTCAATTTATACGATGAAGATATCCGCCAATGCTTGACCAAGATCACTGCCGAGGAAAGTAACGCCTATATCCTGATGGAGCGACTATTTCCCCCAATATCTTCTGGCTGGGGCATGCGTAATGGTGAAATTTGGCAGGGACAAGTAGTGCCTGAAATCGGTCAATATGGCGTATTGGTTGCTCGTGGCGATCGCATTTTAACTAACCGAGCAATAGGCTACCTCGTTCGCACTAAGTTGTCGGATATGAACGAGGGGGGAATTTCTGCTGGCTATGGACATCTCAATAGTTTGGTGAAGATCTCTTAAAAACTATTACTCATCATCAGAGGATTGATCAGAAGAAGATTGATCAGAAGTAGGAACAGGATCATAACCTCCTGGATGAAAAGGATGGCATCGTAAAATACGATTGATTCCTAGCCAACTACCCTTAATTGCTCCATGAATTGCGATCGCTTCCATCCCATAGCTCGAACAGGTAGGTTGAAAACGACAAGTAGGAGGAAATAAAGGAGAAATAAAATAACGATAACCTCGAATTAGCCCTAGTAAAACAGTTTTCATCATTTTTAACTAACTAACTTACTACCTAACTTACTTACTTACTACCTACTACTTACTACCTACTTAGATGGTGCTACCTAAATTCAGCAACACCAAAGTTTTAAACTCCCTAGATTAGAGAAGTAGTAACTTTTCTCTCTTCTAGCACCTGTTGATATTGATAGAGCATTTCTCGACGTTTCTCTAGATTTCGTCTCTGTCCCACCAAAGTCTCGTCTAACATTTTTTTTCTTTCTTGTTCCTGAACTATTTGGGTTTCCACATGGAAAAGTTCATTTCCGCCAGCAATGTTAGCTTTTCGCTGTAGTTTCTTGACTTTTTGATGTTGTATTAACAGCTCATCTTCTTGTTCTTTAACTAATCTGGTTAAATCAGATAAATCTTGCTGTAAATGGGATACCATGGCTTCCAACTTATCTAAAGGAGCTTGTTTTAACTCCGACTCATCTAAATCATTTGCTAAGCGATCTTTTTTAGATTCTTTTGCCAAAGTGGATATCGTATCCCATAGTCCATCTTGTTCAGAAGTTCCTGGTAATTTACTCAGGGTAGGAAGAATAGTTTCTTCCTCTTCCATAACGGGATAACGATCTGGACGGGAATCAACAAATTGAGGGGCAACACCATTAAAGACCATTCCCAACATATTAAGCCCCGACTGATCTAAAATTTCTTTAGTATAGGATGCTTGAGTACGTTCCACTAAACCTGGTTTAACCACGAGCAAAACGCCATCAGCCATGCGACCCATGATGGGTGCGTCGGCAGTTAAGTCTAAAGATGGGGTGTCAAAAATAACAAAGTCGTAACCCTCTGACCAATAGTCCATTAGTCTTCTCATTCTTTGAGAATCAAGTAACGTAGCAGGAGAAGGGGTCATAGTACCAGAAGTAAGCAAGTCAAGGTTAGGTAAAACTTCCTCCATGGTCATTTTGGGATCTAGATGCTCGCCAATGACATTGCTTAAACCATTGTTATTCGCCGTGTTCCAGATACGGTGCTGTACGGGATGGTGTAGATTAGCATCTACCAACAATACTCTATTGCCTGACTGCGCCATCGATGCTGCTAGATTGGCTGCTACGGTAGACTTTCCTTCCTCAGGAGCAGAGCTAGTTATGACAATGCTTTTCACCGATTGACCCGAATTGGAAAACTTGATATTGGACTGTAACATCCGATAAGATTCGCTCATGGGCAGGGAAGGATAATCCCTGACTACTATTTTAGGTGTATCAAGAGCTTGGTCAGACTCAGGTAAGTTTAATACCTTGATCTTGTCAACTCCAGGAATGGCACCCAAAGATCCATAACCATACAATTGCTTGGCTTCTTCGATAGTTTTAATCGATTTATCGCTAACTTCTAAAAGATAAATTACCCCCGCTGCTGCTAATAAAGCCAGGGAACCAGATGCTAGATAACCCACTGCGCGAGAAGAAATTGGTTTCTGGGGTACAACTGCGTTAGAAATTACCCGAACATTACCAGGGTCTTGACTTTCAGCAGTTTTAACTGTTTGTAGCTGATCCCATAGAAATTCATAGGTCGATTCAAAAGATTTTAATTCTCTGTTTAGCTGTCGGAGTTTCTCTTCTAGTTGAGGGACTCTCTTGATTTTCTCTCGACGAGTCTGTTCGATTTCTGTAAGACTAGCAATTTGCTTTCTTAAACCAAAATTATCTGCTTCCAGTCTGATTAGATCGCCAGTGAGCCGCTGCTGAATTTCGCCAGTCTTGATATTTTTGATAATATCTCTAGTCTTTTCCCCACCGATGGATTCAGTTTGCTCATTCAACAGTCGTTCTAAGGAAGCTACTTGTTCCTTTAGCTCAATTACATTGGGACTTTCTGGCGTGAATTTAGCTTGAACCAGGGCTAATTCTGATTCTACTCCCTGTAATTTAGATATTGTCTCTCTAACTTCAGGAGACTGGCTAATCGTCGTTAATGCTACTGCCTGCTCTGCTGTTAGACCTAGCTTTTCTCTAATATAGCCAGCTTGAGAGTTGGCATTTGCCATTTCCCCCCTCGCTTTAGCAATTTGTGCCTGAAGTTCCCGCAGTCCTTCGATTAAAGCCCTTGTATCCTCATCTGGTGCCACAAATTCATTAGATTCTTTTAGCCTGCGTATTGCCCCTTCTGTTCTTTGCAGGGAGCTTTCCACTACAGGTAGCTGTCCTTCGAGAAACTCTCTGGCAGAAACTACTTCCGCCTTATTAACAACTAGGTTATTTTCTAAATAGTTTTTCACCAGAATATTAACAACTTTTGCTGCTTCTTCTGGGTCTTCACTAACGTAGGAGACTTCCAAAATATCTGTCGCTGTTACCGAACCAACCCGCAGCTTTTGTAGGAATGCTGAAACCGTTAGCTTCTTGCCATCATCATCTTTTAGCTCAAGTTCTGGATCACTAATCGTCTTTTGAATCAAAGGAACTGAGCGCAAAACTTCTGCTTCCGTATCAATCGGATTTCCTTGTTCTGCGATCGCAGAAAGACCACCCAAAGCTTTACTTACTTCCGTTAGAGATGAACTAACAGTATTGCCCTTAAACTTTAATTTTGCTTCTGCTTCATATAGACTCTGTTTTAAAGAAGTAGCTACGATACCGAGAGTGAGTACTGACATCAAAACTACTGCTCCAGGAAGCCAACGTCTCTTGATTATTTGCCAGTATTGATCAGCGTCAAAAGAGGTTTGTGGGGAGTTCATAATCAATTGTTATATTTTGTGACGTTAATTAAAAATACTTTAATAAAAAAATATATACGTAAATCTGCTTAAATTATCATATCTGATTAATCAATAACTTTAAAAAAAGTTTTGACTAAGAGCAGTAGAAAAATAAATTATTTAGTATACAAATTCAAAATTTCCGAGACGACTCTCTCTAAATCATCATTGTTTAGGTTAGAACCAGAAGGTAAACATAATCCTTTTTGGAATATATCTTCAGCCACACCATTATTGATACATTCGCAATGAGCAAACACTGGTTGTAGATGCATTGGTTTCCAAACTGGTCTAGTTTCTATCTGTTTTTCTAGAAGTTGAAGACGTATCTGCTCTCGATTAATTCCTGTAGTCTGGGGGTCAAAAGTCAGACAGCTTAACCAACGGGTACTGGTGCCAAAATCTGCCTCGGGCATAAATTCAACTCCAGGTAAATCCCCAAAAGCTTGGCGATAAATGTCAAAATTACGACGGCGTGCCGCAACTCTATCTTTAAGTACTGCTAGTTGTCCTCGACCAATACCCGCAGAAATGTTACTTAGTCGGTAGTTGAACCCAATTTCTGTATGTTCGTAATGGGGTTGGGGATCTCTAGCTTGAGTTGCCAGAAATTTAGCTTTACTAATTAAATCTCCATCGTTAGAGACTAGCATTCCACCACCAGAGGTAGTGATAATTTTATTGCCATTGAAAGAAAAAATTCCTGCTTGTCCCCAAGTACCAGGAGAAGTATTTTTGTAGGTAGCTCCTAAAGCTTCAGCAGCATCTTCAATTAGAGGAATACCATAGCGATCGCAAATTTGCAAAATAGGTTCAATATCAGCACTTTGACCATAAAGATGAACCAGTACCACTGCTTTGGGTAGTTTCCCTAGTTTATCCCGTTGTGCTAGGGCAGTTTCTAGCAAGTTAGGGTCCATGTTCCAAGAAATGCGATCGCTATCGACAAATACAGGCTGGGCTCCTAAGTAGGTAATCGGGCTGGCACTAGCAATAAAAGTAAAAGTAGAACAGAATACTTCGTCCCCAGGTTGAACCCCTGCAAGCTTCAAAGCCAAATGTAGTGCAGCCGTACCAGAAGATAAGGCTGCCGCATGTTTTGAGCCAACCACCTGGGAAAACTCCTGTTCAAAAGCATCTATGTTAGGTCCGACAGGTGCAACCCAATTAGTATCAAAAGCTTCTTTAACAAATTTTAATTCCTGTTCACCAATATGGGGGGTAGATAAAAGAATAGGTTGTTCCACTGAATTTTAAAAGTAGGTTGAATATTTTTAAGCGATCGCAATAGTGTTTTTAGCTGTTAGCTTTTAGCTCTTGATCCGATTTAGTAACGCCAGATTTTTGACCTATTACTTCCTGATATGCAGTCAAAGTCTGCTCATACATATGCTTGAAGGTGAGTTGGGATTCATACTTCTGACGGCCCATAATACCCATGCTGATTCTGGCTGGTTCATTACCAATGAGATAATTTAGTTTTTGACGTAACCCTTGAATATCACCACGGGGAACTAGGTAACCTGTTTGACCCTCAAGTACAATTTCTTTGACTCCTCCGACATCGGAAGCGATCACTGGCAATCCAGCCCGCATTGCTTCAATAATGGTACAAGGTAAACCTTCCCAGTTAGAGATTAGTGCATAGACTTGAACTTGAGCTAGAATTTCTGCTATATCCTGACGAAAACCCAAAAATGACACCTTATGACTAATTCCCAACTGTTCTACCTTCTGTTTAGTTTTGACTAAGCTCGGGCCATCCCCCACCAAAATCAATTCTGCATTCACGTCTTTAAAAGCTTCAATTAAAGTTGCATGATCTTTTTGGCGATCAAAGCGAGCTACCATTGCTATTTTGACTGGATCAGACTCAGCTGGGTTGGCTCTTAATTGAGGGGAAACGTCTTTCATGCCATTGTGAACAGTTAGCAACTGCTGAGAGTTCATCCCCGCCTTTAAGCCGATTTGGCGATCATATTCAGAAACACAAATTATCTTATCTGCCAAAGATGCGGTCAATTTTTCTAGCCAGCGATAAATAGTCCGATTGGGTTCGGGAATACCCGTAGTGAAAGACCATCCGTGAGCCGTAAAAATACAAGGTACTTTGGTGATTTGACTAGCTAAGCGCCCTAAAATACCTGTCTTACTAGAATGGGCAGCTATTAAGTCTGGTTTGAATAAATCAATTACATTCAGGATGTAGCGGAAGCTTTTGCCATCTGCAATGGGATTTATTTGCTTCTGTAAGTATTCACAGGAAACTGATTCAATCCCAGCTTCCCTTAAGTCGTCGTTGTAGATGCCTGATTCTCCTGTAAGGATCAAAACTTTATGCCGATCTGACTGCAAAGCAATTGCCAAGTCTTTGACGTGTACTTGAGCGCCCCCAATGGCATCCGCACGAGTGATCACAAACAGAATATTCATGGTTTATCAATGGCGATTAAAAAGTTAACTTAAATTGCGTTATTTATATTTACAATAAGTGAATATACTCAAACATTCTATGTTTATTTGGTAAATTACTCGGAAAAAATAAGTAGAAAGTGTTAACAAAATTCAATTTAGGGGAACTATAGGGGGAAACTATAGTTTCTCGGTCACTATAAGTCTATGCATTCTGTTGATTTACCACTTCCCTCAGCTCCTAATAATTCTGCTCCCGTGGTGCAAACCTGGAATTTGGGTAAAACCTACCGTACTGGTTTTTGGATGAATCAAAAAATTGAGTCTCTAAAAAGCTGTTCTCTGAGCATTTATCAAGGAGAAACTTTTGGCTTATTAGGTCCCAATGGAGCAGGGAAAACTACTCTACTAAAAACCTTGTTGGGTATTACTCGCCCCACTACGGGGAAAGCGGTTATTTTGGGTAAGCCCATTGGAGATCGGGCTGTCAAGCAAAAAATTGGTTATCTCCCTGAAAATGCTTATCTCTATGATTTTTTAACCGCTTGGGAGTTTTTAGAATTTATTGCAGGATTATTTCAGCTACCAAAAAGCATTAGTCGCAAGCGAATTACCGAATTATTAGATTTAGTCGGATTAGCTCAATCTACCGCCCGCAAAAAAAAGCTCAAACAATACTCCAAGGGTATGTTACAGCGAGTGGGAATGGCGCAATCTTTGATTAATGATCCTGAAATTGTGTTTTTAGATGAACCAATGTCTGGACTCGACCCCATGGGACGCTATCGGATGCGAGAAATTGTTTTATCCCTTAAACAGCAAGGCAAAACAATTTTTTTCAACTCTCATGTCTTGTCTGATATCGAACAAATTTGCGATCGCATCGCTTTTCTGGCATTAGGAGAATTGATTTGTCAGGGTTCTCTGGAGGATTTATTAGGTACGAGTAATGCTTATCAGGCGATCGTTGCTAACGCCAACTCAGAAACTTTGACCCCTTGGATGACTAATCTTACGAAAGAAAACAATTATTGGCATGGTCAATTAAAAGTTGAACCCAATCAATTTGTGACTCATCTTGATGATGCTGATGCTCAACTAGTTAGTATCCATCTGGCAAGACCCTCCTTAGAAGAATTTTTTATGCAGCAACTCCGAGACCGAGGAATTGAAGTCAGTCGCTAAGTCATTATTAAAATTCAACAAAAAATAATGGCGGGGTCTAGCCATACAGTACGACAAATAACATTGGGAATTTGTTTACTTCTTACTTCTTACTTCTTACTTCTTACTTCTTACTTCTTACTTCCTCCCAACCTTTTATTTCCTAATCTAAATCCTAATACTACACACCCTGAAAAGTTGGACTAATCTCCGAGTTGAGTGATTGAGACGTTGATGATTGTGTTTGATATTTGATCAAATCTGCTAAATCTTGCAATTGGTTGATTGCTTCTGCCCCTTCTAATTTCATTAGCTCACGATCATCTCTCATTTCAGTCCAGGTAATTCCATAATCTGAAACTAAAAATCGAATCAGATGATTATCGCCGAGGCTAACCATAAATGAAGCACTGTTCATTTCTCCTCCACAGGTATAGCATGACGCTAAATACCCCTGATTCTCTAACACTACTGCTAAAGCCTGAAGAGTCATCACCAAATCCTGAACGAACCGTCGATGTTGCTGTGCAAGTCTTGAAAACACTTTGTTCCTCCGAACACCTTAAAATTTATTGTAAATCTTCTCGTACTTTTTTAATATTTTTTTAATAATGTTCTTAATCCTAGTCATGCTCTGAGTATAACTTTTTATCAATCTAACCAAATTCTGATCAAACTTTATGTGTCGTTTGATTCAATTGCCTGATAATTCAAAACAAAATTACAGAGAGGGACAATCGTTTCATTTGCCAACACAGCTTCAAGACAAAGCTCAGTTTTATTCGGGATTCCAGCGACTGCTATAGAAAATTCAAACCCACTTTGGTTAGCGGTAGGAATATCTGGGTACTGTTGTACTACTATTGGTCGGCGTAATTTGACAGGACTTTCCAGGACGATTTGGGTTTGATAAGATACCCTGACGTTTTCCGCCACAGCTTGTTTCCCTAAGACCCATCCTTTAACTACCATTGCTCCGTTGGTGATCATAGATTTGGCAGTAGGAGTAATGATTCCAAACCCCCATAAGGTTTCAAAGTCGTGTTTAGGAAGAGTTTTTGTGATATCAACAATTTGAATCGGAGTTTTAATCTGATTCAGCCAATCTTGAGGTTGAGCTAACTTATCTAAGGTTTTTTGTGCTTCTTGAAACTGAGTTTGTCTCTCCCTAAAATACTGTTGCTGATCAAAAATCTCTTTCTTATAGCGTTGAATTTGGGCTTCAGCCTGTTGTAATTTAATCTGAGTTTCTCCCAGCTCTATTTGAAATCCTTGATAGATTTGTAGCTGCGCTTTTGCTTGTGCTAATTCCTTCTCAGATTTTTGGCAATCAAGATTAATTTTATCCAGTTGAGACTTGGTTTTTTGCAACTCAGCTTGGAGTTGTTGTCCTTGTTGAGCTTGTTGTTGATATTTTTCCAAATCTCCATCAGAAAACCAATTTGCAAGTTTTGGCAGCCTCAATTTTTTTTACTCCTCTAGCAATGGTAGTTAAGTCACAAAATACTTAATCACAGATTAATTAACTTAATTTAAGCGAGTTTACTCGATAGTTCACCTTATTTGGTTATTACACCTCTTTTTAAGCTTCAGTTATGAACTTTCAGTCATTCAGTATTCTGGCGTAAGATTGATTAAAACGGTAGGTTAATATAGTTTACTCCGTTAGATTCTAGCTTAAGAATTGGCATATTCTTGAGATGGAGAATGTCACGATTTAATGTTAGTGACAATTTAGCAACGGTCAGGCAATAGATGCGGACGAAGCCATACTTTTTATCGTTGTACGCTCTGCCCTTATTCTATGGCGGTTACTCTAAGCTGATTTGCTGACTGTCTAATTAGACCTAATCTATGAACAATCAATCCTCTGTCCCGATTTTGCATTTAGAAAAAGTAAGTCTTCAAGGGACATTTGTTTCTGATTGGTTACTACAAAATATATCCTTTAAAATTCACCCAGGAGAAATAGTCGGTATTGTTGGGGCTTCGGGAGCGGGAAAAACTTCTTTGTTAAGACTGCTTAACCGTCTAGTTTCTCATTGCCAGGGAGAAATATATATCCAAAATATCTTAGTTGAGCAGCTACCAACTGCTCCGTTGCGCCGTAGAATTGTGTTGGCAGCACAAGAGCCTAAACTATTGGGTATGAATGTTATCGATGCTTTGAGTTATCCTCTACGGCTACAGCAATTACCTGAGTCAGAAATTCGTACTGAGATTGACACTTGGACAAATTTGCTGCGTATTCCCCCAGAATGGTTTTACAAAACAGAATTGCAGTTATCTTTAGGTCAAAGACAACTAGTAGCGATCGCCAGAGCCTTACTACTCCGACCCGAGGTAATACTCCTAGACGAGCCGACATCAGCCTTAGACGTGGGGATGGCTCATTATTTATTAGAAGTGTTGCATGATTTAAACCAGAGCCAAAACCTAACGATTTTGATGGTGAATCATCAGCTAGAATTAATTCAGCAATTTTGCGATCGCTTTCTCTGGCTAGATCAAGGACGTTTAGCAGCAGATGTTCCTGCTACAGAATTAAACTGGCAAAGAATACATAAAAAAATAGTCCAGCTACAAATGCATCAAGAACAAGACTGGATTTGACTTTTTGCCAATTTAAATATCGATGATTAGCATTTTCAACTACCCCAACTATATTCGACTCGAAAAACGAGATAGATTAGACGAACTAGTTACGGACACTTTCTGTTCTATGGGGATATCTTCATCTTCTATTAATTCAGGGTTAAAACGATAACCGACATTACGCACTGTTTGAATTATATTTGGTTGTCGAGGGTTCGATTCAATTTTTTTCCTCAAAGACAGTACATGGGTATCTACCGTGCGAGGATTATCGATCGCATCTGGCCAAGCACGGTGTAGTAGTTCTGAGCGACTTAAAGGATTCCCTTCTGCTTGGGCGAGAACATAGAGTAGACTAAATTCTTGTGGTGTCAACTCAATAAAATCTTCTTTCAGCTTTACTCGTCGCTGGGCTAAGTCAATCTTAAGATCTTTGCATTCCATGGATAAAGGAACAGAATTAGTCAAACGCATTCTACGAACTAATGTCTCTACCCTGGCTAAGAATTCCTGCATCCCAAAAGGCTTAGTTAAATAATCATCAGCGCCAATTTTCAAACCTCTAACGATATCTTGCTCACTACTCTGAGCGGAGAGCATGAGAATCAGGGATTTTTGTTGTTGATATAACCAATGGCATAGCTCTAGTCCATCTCCATCTGGTAAATCAGAGTCAATAATCACTAATGCTGGTTGATGCCGACTAAAAGCATCTCGACCCTGTTGCAGGCTAGAAGATTGGCTTACAATATATCCTGATTGTTGTAGATGCCAACCCAATAGTGAGCGCAAGTGAGGATTATTTTCAACGATTAATATATGTGCTGAAACCACTTTTGCCTCATTAAATTTAGGGAAAATTCTTAACTCATAAAAATAAGGCTAGCAGAGGCTTAAACAAGATTTTGTAGCGATGGTTACTAGGAAACAGTACTCACCGATTTTTAAAAAATATAATTGTAAAAAAGGACAACACAACCAAATAATGTAAAAATAATAAAATTTAAATACAATAAACTTAATAAAAGTTTTATCTTACTGATATACTGAAAAATACCAGGTAGCTATATTTATGATTCTCCAAGATCCTCAAACAATCCGACACTATCAAAAAATTACAGATGGCATGGTCGATCTCTGGCGTAGACGATACAGTTTCGAGGAAATTAGACTGTACCTAGACGGATATATCGCCTGCCTCCGTAATAGCGATTTTGTAGAGCAATATCAGATTCATCGTCTAGAAGAACAGGCAATGAGCTTTTTGCGAGATCCCTCTAACTTTGAATTATCTTATCCTCAGACTCAGATGGAAACGGACAGCGACTATTATTAGATTTTTAGTTTAAGTTGGCTTTGTCCTAATTTATTAGCTCTTAGCTTTTAGCTTTTAGATTTAAATCATTCAAATCATTCAAGAGCATACTGTTGTTAGATTAGATTTAGAAAAAATACAAGACGACTATTATTCAGCCGTCTTTGCAATAATTTGAATTAAAAATTTCTTAGTAGAATAAATAACTAAGAAGCCAAGGCTACTTCTGCCATCTGTTGTAATTCGCCACTTTGATATAGTTCGATCGCCAAATCTGAACCACCGACAAATTCTCCATTAATATATATTTGGGGGATAGTTGGCCAATTGGAGTATTCTTTAATTCCTTGACGTATCTCAGGATCGGCTAAAACATCAGCGGTTTCAAAGGGAACTCCCAAAGTATTAAGAATTTGCACTACATTGTTAGAGAAACCACATTGGGGCATCAATTTAGACCCCTTCATGAAGACCATAATTTTGTTTTCATTAACCAGCTTTTCAATTTTTGCTTTTACTTCAGGTGTCATAAGTTCAAGTTTTCTATTCTGATAATTTTACTATTGATTACTCTTAACGCTAGTAATTATTCGTAGCGACTTCTGATAATTTTACTAAACTACACAACGGTAAAGCATTAAGTCAATTATTCAATGCTAAATAGTTTGTCCCGTCGCTTGCCAAGTTTCAGGGGTAAAGGTTTTAAGAGATAAAGCATGAATGGTTTCAGATGCTAACTCAGCTTGCAGGGCACCATAAACTAGCTGATGTTGTTTTACTCTAGTTTGACCAGCAAAATCGGGAGAGATAATTATCGCCTCAAAATGCTGTCCATCCCCGACAACCTTGACTTCGGCATTATCTAGCCTCTCTTGAATCATCGTTTGTACTTGTTCTGGACTAATCATAATTGGTTTAGTTTGTTTTAATGAATTAATCAATCTAAGAAAATTCGACTAACTTGTTTTGATAGCAGCTAAATTCTAAGATAAGCAAAAGCATCAAACTAGCTGTAGAGTTTACTTCCAAGAATCTATTGTACTTTTTTCTAAGTAAAGATGCTTAAATATTTTCCGAACAAACAATCTAAGGATTGGGAATTGCAGGTTGAATTTCTGGGGTTGCTGATGGACTATCAACAGGAGGTGTGGTCGGTGGTTGCTGTGATTCTGGGGGAGTAGTATCCCGCTGGGCAGGGGGAGTTATGGGAGCATCAACAAAGCCAATCTCCAACAGTTGTTCATAGGCTTTTTTCCCTAGTCCACTAATGGGACTTTGAGAAGTAACAATTTGCACTAGCAAAGGAATCGATAATTCGGGCTTATTTTGTGATCTATGGACTAATGCTAGTTGGTAGGTTGCTTTATCTCTTTCGATGCTCGTGTCCAATGCTTTTTTGCGATGGGATTCCGCTGCCGCGTTATCTAATCCTGAGAAGCTATTGAATAGCTGGAGGTAAAAATTAGATAGTTGATTATAGACTTGTCGCGCACTCTGCAATTTTTTGGCTGCTAAATCATATTGTTGAGTATCAATTGCTTGATCTGCTTCCAGCATTAATTTTTTTCCCCCTTCAATACTAAAAATGCTGTCGAATTTGCTAGGAGGGTTAGAGCTTTCGGACTCGGTTGTTGTCGTGTCCGCTGGATTGACTGTTTCTTGAGCCTGTAACTTAGCAGGAAGACCGATGGATAATAAGCTCAAGAATAATAAATAACGCGCACTATAGTCAATAATATTTAGTTTTGGCATAGTTTATATATTTGGGTTCTGTCTCTGGTTGAGAAATCTGAAAATTAGGCTTCAGGTATCTTATCACCCCATAACGATAGTGTCAGAACTCTGGAAAATTACCTAAAAATTACCTTTTTTTAGTTGAATAAACTAGTTTATTCTGGGTTAATTCGCGTATGCTAGACGGATTATTTTTTTAGCAGGATGTACTTGATTTATGTATCATCTGAGATGGATATTTTTGTGCTGCGTACTTCTGATTCCAGGCTGTAGTAAAAACTCTCAACAATTCCCTAGGCTACCTCAAGATGAATTTATTCAAGTTTATTTTAATCATCGAGAAACTAACAATGAAACATATAGAGAGCCTTACCGTAAAATAGAACGCCCAGGAGATAATTTAGAGTCAATAATTATCCAGGAAATAGCAGCAGCAGAGCATACTATTGACCTTGCTGTACAAGAGCTTAATCTTCCCCTAATTGCTCAAGCTTTAGTTAAAAGTCATAATTCTGGAGTCAGAGTCAGAGTAATTTTAGATAATAACTATAGTCGCCCTTTAAGTACATTCAGTAAGCAGGAAATTAGACAATTAAATCAACGCGATCGCCTAAAACATAATCAGTTTCGGCAATTAGTAGATTTAAACCAAGATGGCAAGTTAAGTCCTCCAGAAATTGCTCAACGCGATGCTTTGATTATTCTTAATCAAGCAGGTATTCCGATGATTGATGATACTGCTGATGGCTCGAAAGGTAGCGGTTTAATGCATCATAAATTTATGGTTATTGATGGTCAGGTAGTAATTACTGGCTCGGCTAATTTTACTCTTAGTGGTATTCATGGCGATTTAAATAATTTAGCTACTAGAGGTAATGTTAATCATCTACTAAGGATGGAAAATACTGAGTTAGCCAGACTATTTACCGAAGAATTTAATTATATGTGGGGGGATAGTTTTACTGGTAGCAGTAATAGTAAGTTTGGTCTAGATAAGCCATGGCGATCGCCGCAATCAATTACCTGGAATAATACTGAGATTACCCTCCAGTTTGCCCCGACATCTAGTAAGAAAGACTGGCAGCTTAGTAGTAATGGCTTGATTGCCAAAACTATTGCTCAAGCTACTGAATCGATCAATTTAGCTTTATTTGTTTTCAGTGAGCAGAAAATAGTAGATGCCTTGCAACAGAAACAAGAACAAGGAATAGATATTAGAGGAGTATTTGATCCTGGTTTTGCCTATCGTTACTACAGCGAGGTATTAGATATGCTGGGTATTACTCTATACCAACAATGCCAAGCGGAAAAGGATAATAATCCCTGGACAAACTTTATTAACACGGTTGGCATAGCACAGCTAGCCTCTGGAGATAAACTTCATCATAAATTTACAATTATCGATCGCAAAATAGTTATTTCTGGTTCCCAAAATTGGTCAGAGGCTGCCAATAAAAATAACGATGAGGCTCTAATTATTATTAGTAACCATACCGTAAGTCAGCATTTTGTTGAGGAGTTTCAACGCCTTTATAATTCAGCATTTTTGGGATTATCTGACAAACTAAAAACTAAGTTAGAGCATCAAGAGCGGGAATGTAACTAGGCTAGATGTAAGACTTAGAACAATTATTTTTATGGCTTCTACGTATTTATAGCTAGGATAAAGATCTCCGCAAATAATAAGTAGTATCTTGCTGCTGTCAAAAAAGTTGAATAGGATTAAAAAGTCAAAGCAACTAAGTGATTTCAACTAATCTTTGACTCTTAACTAATATCTTAATCAGTAAATAACTAATATCAATATGAAACGCAAACTACTAATTTTAGGCACTAGAGGAATACCAGGAAATCACGGCGGATTTGAAACATTTGCTCAACGATTAGCTTTGTACTTAGTTAAGCGCGGATGGGACATTACAGTATACTGTCAAGATTCAGGTAAAACCCCAACTCCTAAAACTTGGAATGGAATAAATTTAGTTCATATTCCTACTCCCAACAATGGTGCTTTGCAGTCAATCATTTTTGATTACAAATCAACAATTGACGCTCTCAAAAAAGATGGAGTTGTCTTAGTTCTCGGATATAATACCGCTATCTTTTCCTTACTTTATTGGCTGAAAAAGAGAGCAGTTGTTACTAACATGGATGGCATGGAATGGTGGCGTGAAAAATGGAATGGAGTACAAAAATCCTGGCTCTTTATTAATGAAAGATGTGGTGTTTGGTTCAGCAATCGCTTGATTGCCGATCACCCTAAAATTGCTGATTACTTTATTAAAGGTGGCGTTAAACGTGAGAAAATTGCCACGATTCCCTATGGTACAGAAGCAGTAGAAACTACTGATGTTAAACTTTTAGACCAATATAATCTAAAATGCGATCGCTATGCTTTAGTAATTGCGAGACCAGAACCTGAAAACTCCATCCTGGAAATTGTGGCTGCTTTTTCCCGTCGTCAACGTGGTCATAAATTAGTGGTTTTGGGACGTTACACACCAGAATCTAATGAATATCATGCCAAAGTTATGGCAGCAGCGAGTGATGAGGTGGAATTCATCGGCGGAGTCTACGACAAAGATGTGGTAAATTCTCTACGCTACCACGCCAGAATGTATGTTCATGGTCACACCGTCGGTGGTACAAATCCCTCTTTAGTGGAAGCCTTAGCAGCAGGAACACCTGTTTTAGCCCAAAACAATCACTTCAACTCTTGGGTAGCAGGGACAGAATCACTTTATTTTGATAATGAAGCTGACTGTGCTCAACAGTTCGATTTGATTCTTGATAATACTGCTGAACTCGAAAAAATGCGTGCAGCAAGTCTACAACGCTACCATGATGAATTCTCTAACAATAGAGACATGACAGCTTATGAAAATCTACTCGCCTCTTGTTTAGAGCAAGAAGAGTCAGATTCGATGTTCCTTCAATCCGCTGCCAAAAAAGCTATGCCTCTTTCCTCGAATTAGAGGGTTAGTAATCTCTTGTGATCACACTACTCTGGCTCTTCTCTAATTACTGTAGTGAAACATCTTCTTAAATTTCCTCGAACTAAGAACTAAATTTTAGGTTTATGATCAACATTTTGCTGGTAGATGACCAGAAAGTCATCAGAGAACAACTCAAAAGCTATTTCGCACCCGAAGCAAATTTGCAAGTAGTTGGGACTGCTGAGAATAGCATTGAAGCATTAGAAAAAATTAAAATACTTCAACCTAATGTTGTCTTAATGGATGTGGAAATGCCTGGCGGTGTTTCAGGTTTAGAAATGACGAGTATGATCTCCAATCTTTATCCAGAGATTAAAGTCATTATTCTGACTGGTAATTACACCAAAGAGTATGGGAAACAAGCTGTTCGTGTTGGTGCAGGAGCATATCTAGCAAAATCCATATCCGCCACAGAGTTAATCGCAAATGTCAACAAAGTTTTTCAATCAAATCAGCTACTTGCTCCAGCTAATTCATCTGAGTTAAATCAAGGTAACGCTTCAACCAATAAAATAATTAGCTACTTTAGCCCAGATGAAGCCTTAGTCACAAATATTGATGAGAATGAATTACACACTACAGAATTAACTTCCCTCTACCCTGACCAGAAACAAACCAAAAAGCCTGATCTCGGCAAATTCTTGAGCCTGGGTGTTGTGTTGAATAGCCTAGTTTGGATCTTAGCCCTGACTTATCTTAAGTTCACTCCTCCTACTTACACTAGTCAGTGGGGAGTCAAAATACTCGAAACTGATTCTGGGGTAGAAGTTGTCTTACCAGATGGTGGGAAAGCTACCCCCGCAGCAGGTGGATGGACTCCACCGACAGATCAAGACCCGAGAAATGACTATGTATATGTCGCTACTAGCCCCGATCTCCTCGCAGAAGCAGCAGCAGCAGCCAACATGACTGTTGAAGAATACCAAGAGCCAACGATTAAGGTAGACGAAGCTAACGGTATTATCGCTTTTCAAATTGAGGGTAATAGTGCGGAGTCAGCTAAGGCTAAAGCGATCGCATTTCATCAAACTATGACCCAGCAAATTGAGTCATTAAGAACTACTGAATTAGCCAGACAAGAGACGGAAACTCAGGCTACTTTGGCTCAAGCTAAGGAAAAACTAGTAGCTGCTCAAAATAAATTATCCCAATATCGGGCAAAGTCAGGTATTAGCACCGATGAACAAATTAAAAACCTGACGGACAATATTGAAAGCTTGCGTCGGCAAAAGGCAGAATTCGCTGCTCAACAATCGGGATTAGCTAACCGTTATAGTCAGTTAAATCAAGATATTAAGAATTTAGCTGCTCCTAATACTGGTGATGCTTATCAGCTTGTTGGGGACTCGGTTTATCAGGAATATAAAACTCGTTATGCTCAGGCGCAAAGTGCTTTTACTAACCTGTCGGATCGTTTTACTCCTAGTCATCCTATAGTTCAAAACAAAAAAGTGGAATTAAATAGTATTGGCGAGGCATTAAAACAAAGAGCAAGTCAAGTTTTGGGTAGATCTATGAGTTTGGCATCTCTAACTCGGATCGACTCTTTGACTCTCGATCCGCAAAACGTTTTGGCTAGAGAAAGTTTACAACAAGACTTAATCAGTAATCGTGCTGAATGGCAACGTTCAAAAGCACAAAATGAAGAGCTGACGCTGCAAATTGATAGTTTAGAAGCCCGTTTACGGAATATGTCTCAGGAGCAATTCCAAGTAGACAGTCTGAAACGAGATTTACAGGTTGCGGAAACTGTCTTTGCTGCTACTCTAGCTAAGTTGGATTTGGGTCAGGAAAATATTTATTCAATCTATCCTCCCCTACAGTTGGTCACTCAACCCAATGTGCCTGAAAAACCATCTAATCCTAATCCGACTTCAGTATTTATGGGTGGATTAGCAGGATCTTTCTTGGTAACTACTGGACTAGCTTTACTCTGGTTTGATCAGAAAAAGTTTGGCTTTGACCCTTCTATATCTAAGCCAGATGCATCTTCTTCTGTCTCTATTGCCACTGTCTAATGCGACTGTCTTCATAATTATGGTGAATCAAGCAATCGGAAATCTTAAAAGCCGTTTACTACAGCAGATAGTTAGCAGCTTTGGTCTACGAGTGACCTACATGGGCTTTACTTTTTTAACCAACATTATTTTAGCCCGTTTTCTGGGAGCTACGGACTTTGGGATTTATACCTACACTGTTTCCTGGGCTTACTTGTTGGGGGTATTTGGCACAGTGGGGCTAGATAACCTGCTCGTTAGAGAAGTCGCCGTCTATCATAGTAAATCTTCTTGGGGACTACTACGGGGTATACTCAACTGGGCAAATCAAATTTCTTTTTTAGTTTCTTTAGCTTTAGGAATAGTCGGAGTTGCGATCGCATTTGCTACTGGCATGGCTCAAGATCCTCCTCTGTTTTTGGCGTTTTGTCTGGCAATGGCAGCCCTTCCCTTCACTGCCCTAAGAAACCTGAGAAGAGGTGTGATGCGGGGTTTACAACAAGTTACCCTGGGACTTGTGCCAGAAATGTTGATTGCTCCTATTGCGATCGCTATTTTAATTACAACTGCTTTTCTCTTCTTGCAAGATCAGTTGACTGCCGCCTGGTGTGTCAGTATTTATACTCTGGTGACGGTAATTACCTTACTAATTAGCCAGATTTTTCTCAAAAAAGCCCTACCCACTCCAGTTTCTCTAATTGCGCCTCAGTACCAAATTAGTAAGTGGCTAAAGAGTGCTTTACCTTTTATGTTACTGGAAGGAATCTATGTCATTAATGCTAGAGTTGATATTTTGATGTTAGGTAGTTTACACAGTATTACCGATGCAGGTATCTACGTTCCCGTAAATCGTGGAGCGCAATTAATTAACTTTGTATTGATGGCTCTTAGTAGTGCTTTAGCTCCCGCAATTGCTCGTTTGTATGCGGAAGGAAAGTTAGCAGAACTCCAAACAACAGTGGTTAAAACTGCTCGATTTGCTCTACTTCCTACCTGTATAATTACGGCTATTTTAATTGTCGGTAGTTCCTGGTACTTATCTTTATTTGGTACGGAATTTATTCATGGTAAAAATGCCCTTATCATTCTCTGTATTGGTCAGTTAATATTTACAGTAACTGGTCTAGGAGGATTATTATTAAATATGACAGGTAATGAAAAGTATACTGCCATCACTGGCGGAGCTAGTGCAGTCTTAAATACCTGTTTGAACTATATTTTAATATCTCGTTGGGGTCTGATGGGAGCCGCGATCGCAACCTCCATTAGCTTACTATTAATGAACTTCAGCAACATTATTTTAGTAAGACGAAGACTGGGAATTCAAAGCACAGGGTTTGGTTTGTAAATAGGTAATTAGGTAATAAATAATAAGATTATGATTAATTTTGTCGCCATTGAAAATAAACTCGAACAATTAGCTCAAGATTTTGCTACAGCATCTCCTTTTTCTTATGTAGCTATTGATAATTTTGCTGACGAAAATAAGCTATATAAGATATTAGATACTTTTCCTGTCCCTGGTACAGAGAACCTCAATAAAAGTAGAGATTATATTTTTGCTAAGAACAAATATGAAAAGGCTAATTTTAAAGAAGTATCAACTGAATGTAATCAGATCTATCAGGATTTTATTTCGGAACGTTTTCAACAAATTATTTGTAAGATTACTAACCAGGATGTTTTTATAGATCGAGAATTTCATGGCGGGGGCATTCATCAGGGAGGAGAAGGTAGTTTTCTGGATATGCATGTAGATTTTAATTACCATCCTCTACACCGCAATTGGTTTCGCAACCTCAATATTTTGCTTTATTTAAATCCAGACTGGAAACAAGAGTACGGTGGACAATTAAAACTGAAGCATACCCAAACTGGTGAATATACTGAGATTGAACCGTTGTTTAATCGTTGCGTGATTATGTTTACCAGAGACTATACTCTTCATGGTTATGACCGAATTTCATTCCCTCAAGGTAAATTTAGACGTTCCATCGCCACCTATGCTTACAATTTAGATTCTAATCCCCAAGATTCCCGCAGCACTCTCTGGATTCCTGAGAATACTTCTCCCCTCAAAAAGATGATTGGTCAACATTGGCCCAATTTAGTTAAAGCTAAAAGTCTCATTTTCGGTAGTGCCACTGCTAAGAATAAGTAGTTAAGAAATAAGTAATAGTCATAGTCTCTATTTTGTAGCTCAATTTAGGTATTGTTTCCTAATTTGACATTCTTAAACTGAATTTCTTCATCAAACTTAGATCTCTGTTGACATTTATTATTAATTAGTGTGTATAATCTTGTCTAGTAGCTAATTGAATTATTTTATCAATAAGCTCGGGGATTCATTCCAGATTATTAAAAATATTCAGTATAGGAAATTTAGAATGAGCGATCGCCAATCGAAAAAACCCAATTTTTCAACAGATCAGAAACAGCCTAGTCGTGTACTGTCGGTTAAATGGGCTTATCGTTGGGAGGTATTTCGTCGGTTAAAAGCGTTAGGAATAGATTGTCAATGTTCCACCAA
>CALLPS010000414.1 GCA_938015355.1 uncultured Pleurocapsa sp. | reverse complement strand
AACCTTAGCGTTTCTGGCTTCGTAAAATTCGATCAAATCCTGACAGATGCGATCTATTTCCTGTAAATCTTGAGCAATATCATCGGGATTGATGCCAATTTTTTGCAGACAATAATCTAAATGAGGCAAGTAAACCAGAGTTAAAGTGGGACTGTATTTTACCTCAATCTTTTTAGCGGAATTTGCAATCCATTGACTAGATTTTACGTTAGTATTGGGACCCCAGAAATTAAATAAAGGAAACTGTCCCAACTCATCATTTAACCAGTCACGCAATTCCATCGGCTCACTATAAACATCAGGTATCTTTCTACCATCAGCGGGATACATCGGACGAGGAGTTACCGCATAGTCTACGGTCGAATACATATTGTACCAACCAAACAAGTTCGCACAGGTAAAATCAGGGTCGAGCATGCGTGCCTTTTCCCAAATTTTCGGAGCTTCCACCAGCTTATTCGACTGTCGCCATAACTGGACTTCACATTGATCGCGGAAATACCAACCATTCGCCACAATACCATGGCAATCAGGATTTTCCCCCGTGTAGTAGGTTGCTTGGGCAGTACAGGTTACTGCGGGCAATACAGGATTGATCGAGGTTGTTTTGCCTTTCTGCTGCCAACTTGACAAAAACGGAGTGTGTTCGCCAATTAATTCTGGGACTAAACCGACTACATTTAAAACAACGGTTTTATTCATGGTTGATTAGCAATTATCTCATTACGAAGTTATGTCGAAGGCAGATCTTACTGGATGTTTACTCTCGTGCTAGAGAGCTGGATTAGTAGGACTAAATCCTGTTCCCAAAGATTATATTTATATTGCCCATTAAATTCTCTACCAGCACACTTCTTTTGAATTATATGATTGCTACATATTGAAGTAAGAATCAAAGTGTTTAGTGAAAAAACAAATTCAACTAAAAAGAGATTGCAGTTTTCATTGATTTAGTATTAAGTTGATAACTCTAAATTAGCTTTAGTAATGAATTACTAAAGCTTTCCCTTTTAAGCCAATTATCTCTCAACTATCTTGGTGTTTTTGAACAAAATTTCTTAAGATTATTAATTTCGGTATTTCTTGTTTTGCTTTAATAGCTGCATTGTCTAATGTTTCTATTAAAGTTTTGACAGAATTATAAATATCTTGAATAAATTTATTTGTATTCAAAATAATCGTTTTTTGGTTTCCATAAGTTAATGCAAGATGCTTATTTGTATAGTCGAAGATAATATCATCTGGTTCAACAATAGTATCTATTTCAATGATTTTACCTTGTTCAATACGTTGGACACCCTCTATCAATGCTTCAAAAAAAGCATCAAGAAAAGTACATTTGTCCTCTAATTTACCTTGCTCTCCCATAATTGTTATATGACCTAAAGGATCGTAAGCATCGATTCCATCTTCTGTATCAAGAGTCCAATTCAGATAGCCCATTAACAAAAATTCTTACTTTTTTCTAAAATGAAGCTGAAAAATTACCAATTCTATTTAATACTGATAACTGACAAAACCCATTGATATTCTCGTTCAATAGATGTCAAAATATCTAGTTTTAATTCTGTTGGTAATACTTCCCAGGTATAAGTTTCAATTTCTAGATGATGACCAATAGAGTCGTTAGGTAACATGGTTAATAGCTTGTCAATATGATCTTGCGTTGATTCAAATAGCTGAAATTTCGGAATAAAGATTGGTACGTGAAAATGAGTGCGCCATTCTTGGGCTTCAGTAGTTAAAAGATGCTCTAACGCAGTAGACAAATCAGCATAATGTTGTAGATTTCCTGCACCATGATTAGCAATTACTTGATGGAGATAAGTAGATTCAGCAAAAGGATATAGTTTATCTAAAATGGCTTGACGTTGAATTTGTTCTGGGGGAATAGCAATTTTTATCGCCGAACTAAGTTGAATTTTACCAATTTTAATTCCTGCATTTTTAAAATGTCGAATAATATCTTCTGGTTCTTCATACTCGACTGCAAAATGACAAGTATCATAGCAAACTCTAATATACTCGGTAATCCAATCCTCTGCTACTGATTGCTCAATTCCTCTATTTTCCTGTAACCATTTTCCCGCAATCGGCAATAACCAATCTTGGAAAAAATCAATCATTTCCTGCGTGTTTTCCAACATGCCATCAGGTTCAGGTTCAAGATCAATATGAATTAGCTTCCCTGTTTGCTGATAGACTTGGGCTAGTTGCGCGATCGCAATTCCTAAATTAAGACTACTTTTATGTAAAATTCGCTCTTTATCTTCAGCATTCTGCCACCAAGGTTTATAGGATATGGGCAGAGTAGAAATCCCACCATCAAGATTAGATGGAAGTAAAATAGTCAAGATTTTTATTAGCTTCAAAGTATAGTCTAATCTCTCAGAAGTAGACCAATCAGGAGCATATACTTTGTCTTTAACTACTTGATAATGGAAACTGCCAAAAGGAAAACCATTAAGGGTAAAAATATATAAATCTTGTTCATCTAGCCAGGCTTTAAGCTGAACTAAATTATCCCCAGTTAGTAATTCTCTGGCAGCAATATCTGCAAGACGTAAGCCAATACCAAAAGACTGATTAGGAGACAATCGAGCTTTTAATTGAGGAATATATTGTTTAAGATTACTTTCCACTTCTGCCCAAGTTTCCCCTGGATGGATGTTAGAACAATATGTTAAATGTAAATCATTCGTAGTTGCTAACTTCACTTTAATTTAAAAATACATTAAATAAAAACATCGAACATAAATACACCGATTTACCACTATTATACTAAATCCGATTCATATAAGTTACTTTCACAAACAAGTAAAAACTTCTTTAAGTCCCCCAGAATTGGGGGATTTAGGGGGCGAGACAAGAGTAACCTCCACGGACAGGATTTAGTATTACTCCTTACCTATTACTTATTACTTATTACTCCTTACTTATTACTTATTACTCCTTACTTATTACTTATTACTCCTTACTTATTACTTATTACTCCTTACTTATTACTCCTTACTCATTACTCCTTCCCCGTTGTAACTTCGATTTCTTGCAACATCAAGATTGCTTTGCGATAAATATCAATATTTACCTGATTAACTTCCAATCCCTCTCCTAATTTTTTCAGCAGCATAATGGCTAATTCTCCGCCTAAATGTTCTCTAAATTCGACTAATCCAGCAAAAATAGAGTCTGTTGATGCTTCTTCGATTAAATTTATCCCTAATGCTGGGTCATATAATTCAAAACCTAGCTGTTTTAAAGCTGTAATAACCTGCTCCCATTCTGCTTTATTTAATAGCCCAGTTAAATAGGAATAGGTGCAATCAAGCGCCATCCCAATTGCCACCGCTTCACCATGTCGGAGACGATAATTAGTCATGTGTTCTAGTTTATGAGCCGCCCAATGACCAAAATCCAGGGGGCGAGAAGAACCCATTTCAAAAGGATCGCCATAATTAGCAATATGATCTAGGTGTAATTCACAACAACGATAAATTAGATACTCCATCGCCTCTGCATCCCTTTGAGCTAACTTGGTCGCATTATTACTAATAAAATCAAAAAAGTCCCGATCTTTAATTAAAGCTACTTTAACAGCTTCCGCAATACCCGATCGCCAGTCGCGATCGCTCAATGTAGTCAGAAAATTAAAATCATTGAGTACGGCATAAGGTGGTGCAAATGTACCAAGAAAGTTCTTTTTGCCAAAGGCATTGATGCCGTTTTTAACCCCAATTGCTGAATCATTCTGTGCCAAAACCGTAGTGGGAATCCGAATTAACCGCACCCCACGATGGGCAGTAGCAGCAGCATAACCCACCATGTCAATTACTGCCCCGCCACCAATGGCTAAGACATAAGAGTGACGACATAATCCTACTTGTTCAATCACACGATGAATTTGTTCGATTAAAGCAGGGTTGTTTTTCGCGGCTTCTCCTCCAGGGATAATAATGGGTTCAGCAACTAGATTTAGCTCGTCGGCGTAATAATTAGCATAGTTGCTAATTTGGCTTAATAATTCGGGATGTTGCTCTAATAATCCTGCATCCACTGCCACCATAATTGATTTAGCAGTATTATTAGTCGCCTCGACAACTTCGGATAGCAAAGGATTACTAGTCGTAAATAAACCCCTAGTAAAATGAACTCCATAAGAGAAATTAACTTGAACTTCTTGTTGTAATGACTGTATTTGATCAGTCTTATTTTTTTGAATTAGCATAATAATAAATTTGTATTAATAAATATTTTTTGAGTAAGAAGTAACAACAACACAACAACAACACTTCAGGTAATTGCAAACATCCGTCCCAAAAAGCGAGATAAAGGGAGTAATGCTAATACCGACAATCCATAAATCCAGTTACTAAAACCAGCGGAGATTGTGGCATCCAAAACAATTAAGGATAAGATTCCTGCTTTAACTGCCAGTTGAATTAATTCAGGAGTCGGATTGACCGCAGCTTTGATAAAGGGTGGTAATACTAAAGTGGTAAATAGAGCTAAAAAAGGCAAGGTAATTAATAAACTATATTCAGACAATATCCCTAAACTCAGAATGCTAGCTATCACAATACTGACAAGAGCGATCGCAATTATTCCTGTAGTTTTCTTCCCCCCGTGTACTTCTCCTTGAGAGATAGCCGTAATCGCCGCAATATAAATAATCGGAATTAAGGCTAAATACCAGCGATCGCTAACTGCCCCAGAAACAGCACTAACTCCCAGTAATAAGTTACCTCCACGACACATCCCCATATTGATTGGACCTAAAAATGTCTGATGTTTACCCCACTTGTCATAGACGAGGGCGGTTACTGCTACAGCGATCGCCAGAATTCCACTTAAACTCGACACCATAGCCGCTGCTGTAATGCCTGTTAACAATAAGATCGTTCCTAAAGCGATCGCACCTAATAAAGAAGCTCTACCACTAGGAATAGGGCGCTCAGGGCGTTCTATAGCATCTAACTGAGCATCGCAGACATCATTAAAAACAACTCCCCCGCCATAAAGCCCTGTGGTCGCCAAAATCAACCAACTAAGAGTAGGTAAGCTGAAATTATTTCCTGTCATCGCCCCCGCAGCAGCATAACCCAAGAGGATATCAGCCCAGGCAGT
>CALLPS010000413.1 GCA_938015355.1 uncultured Pleurocapsa sp. | reverse complement strand
GAAGTTGCTATCTAGATTGAATATATTCTGTGTGTTCTATGTCGAAATCTTCAATATATAAACAGGCTCTATTTCTTCCCTGGGCCTTCGCTTCATATAGTGCTTTATCCGCCAGCGCAACTAATAATTCAGGGCTAGATTCAGCAGCAGGAATTAAACTATGAACGCCTAAACTAATAGTTACATAATCGCTAACTAAGGATTTTTGGTGGGTAACATGAAGTTTTTTGACATTAACTGCAATTTTCTCCGCTATCTTTAATGCCTGGTTAGCATCAATCTTAGGAAGAATAATACCAAATTCTTCTCCACCATAACGAGCTACCAAACCTGCCGTCGATTCGATGACACATTCAATCGCTAAAGCCACCTGTTGTAGACAATAATCACCAATAGGATGACCATAGGTATCGTTATAGAGCTTAAAATAGTCTATATCACACAATATTAGAGAAAGAGGGGCTTGTTCTTCCTTGAGTTTTTGCCATTCTTGAATCAGGTAATCATCGAACCGACGACGATTGGCTACCTGAGTCAAACTATCGAGAACACTTAACTTTTCTAGTTCTCTATTTGCCAAACTTAGAGCTACTTGAGCTTTTTGGCGATCGCAAATTTCGTTATGTAGCTGGGACTCAACTAAGTCCGAGTGCTCAGTAGTGTTATCCAGTATGATTTCTAAATCAGCTTTTTCTGATTTTAATTCTTTCAGTTCTTGACGTAGATGTTCAATCTGGAATATTAACTGCTCTTTTGCTATTTGTTCATCCATCAAGGAACGATAATCTTCGATCTCTACTTTAGGTGGATCTGCTAAATCGGAGGCAATCAAATTTTCGAGGATTTCTTTGTCTAATGGCTTTGATAGATAATATCCTTGCCCATATTCGCATTTCAAAGCTTTTAATTGAGCTAACTGATTAACAGTTTCAATCCCTTCGGCAATAGTGTCCATTCCTAAATTATGAGCCAGAGTCACAATTGCGCGGACAATGCCGAGCTTTTCCATATTATCGCCAACGCTGTTAACAAATGAGCGATCAATTTTAATCGTATCAAAGGGGAATTGATGCAAGTAACTTAAAGAAGAATAGCCAGTACCAAAATCATCTAGAGAGAATTCTATGCCCAAAGACTTTAGCTCTTTAAGAATTGAAATCGTATGCTGAGTATCTTCAACTAAAGAACTTTCTGTAATCTCTAACTTTAAGTTGTGAGGATCTAAATTAGTTTCCACTAATATTTGCTTAACTTGATCAACAAAATTAGTTAAAGCTAACTGTTTACTAGAAATATTTACGCTGACTTTCCAATCTAGCAAACCTCCAAATTTAATCTGCCAGCTATACATCTGTTTGCAAGCTGCTTCTAAAACCCAGAACCCTAAAGGAATGATTAATCCTGTATCCTCTGCTAAGGGAATAAAATCACTCGGAGGTACTGTTCCATTTTCTGGGTGTCGCCAGCGTACTAATACTTCAAATCCTTTTATTTTATTAGTTCTTAACGAAATAATTGGCTGGTAATGAAGTACAAATTCTTGACGTTTAATCGCTCTTCTCAAATCATTTTCTAGTTTAAGCAAGGTTAAAGCTTTACCACGCATCGATTGATTAAATATTTGATAAGGGAGTTTATTTTGTCTTTTGGCATCGAAAACTGCTAATTCCGCATCTCGGAGTAGATTTTCTGATTTTTTATACTCTTTATTCCCGACAGCAATGCCAATACTAGCTTCAATGAAAACTTCATAGCCTCCAAGATTAAAAGGGATACTTAATTCTCGATAAACTCTTTCTGCAACGTTTGTCGCATAGTTTAGGTGTTCAACATTACTGAGCAAAATCACAAATTCATCGTTACCCATACGAGCAATAAAATCTTGCGATCGCAGACAAATTTGTAATCTTTCAGATATGGCAATCAATAGGCGATCGCCTAATATTCTTCCGAGACTACTATTAATTACTTTGAATCGATTAATATCTACAAAAAGAATTGCAAATTTATATTCAGTTTTTTGCTGACAAAAACTAATTTCCTGCTCGATGTTATCTAGAAGTAAATTATAATTTGGTAATCCTGTTAGTCGATCATAGCTAATAGTTGTTGATATATATTGTGGTGGCAATATCTCAGTTTCATGATTATAGCTAGGTTTAATTTTTGGCTCTCTAATCGCGAGGGATTTATGTCGATTTAATTCTTGCCAAAACTCATCTGAAATATCTTGCTTACATAAAAGGACTTCTATTTGTGATTGCCATTCTTCAGTCACAGCAAGCTTGGGTAATTCTTGTAGCTTAAAAACTCTTCCTTGCTGTAAATCATTTTGAATCTGTTCCCTGATCCAGTCTCCAATTAGAGAAATATCAGCGCGATCATTAAATATTTGTTCTGCTGCGTCGTTTAAAAATAAGCAATTTTTATACTCATCAAAAATAATAGCTGCGTTGCGGATATTTTCAATTGAGGATATTGAGTTAGAGGACAAACTAGCTTCCGTTAACTGTGCTACTTTTCCTAGTTTAAATTGAATTTCGTAAAACATTTAACTAACTATAACTATTCAGTTAACGTACTAATTTTATTATAATGAGTAAATTGATTTTAATCATTAATTTATTTATTGAGCTTATATTTCCAGAACATAATCTCTAATAAATTTACTTGTTGATGACAGAGATATTAATAAATTAAAAGACAACTAGCAATATGGCTGTGATTTAGATCAGGAGCCAATGTCCCCAACTACTTTCACTACAGCATCTTTAACAGTTGAATCATGGCTTAAAAAGCTAATCTTTAAAGATTGATAATAGAGTAAGCCAAGGAATAAAAAGTTCTGCTAGAGAAGCAGAATCCTTAATTTAAAACAATCTACTTTGAGCAAAGATAAAATAACTACATACCCCAATGGTATTGAATTGATTGTCAGGCTCCAAATAAGTAGGTGGGTCAAATTAATTAGAGGATGCTTTGGGTAGTGGGGTAGTGGGGTAGTGGAGAATACAAGACAGGCAAATAATCAACATCAAAATTAAGATCCTAATTTTGGTTTTATATTTAATTACGCTTACCTACTTAGGCAAAATTAATTGTATATTTTAGGTTTTGGGGAGTTAGGGGATTAGGGAATTAGGGAAAAGAAGATAGCTAATTTCATAATTTCAAATTTACACAAATAATTTTGCACACCTACTTAATTCTAAAAATTGCTATATAACCAATAAATCAGCAGGGTAAGGATTTTGTGAATTGCCTGAGTTAATTTTTAGTCATCAAAAAACTAGATTATCGACCCACTTCTCCTGAAGCTAAAGCAGGAAACCTCACAATATAAAAAGGCGGATTAAAATCATTTTCTCCATTATTAAGCACTGGAGAATTTTGTAATTGACTCACGGTAGCATAAACATAATTATCTTTACTAAAAGCCATGCCATCCGTCCAACTTAATAGCTTATTATCTTGATATAAAATTTCATATTTACCAGTTTCATCAACAACTCCGATCGCATTTTCGGTAATGGAAGTAATATAAACATTGCCCTCACCATCAACGGTAATGCCATCACAAATGGGCTTATCCCCATAGCGTTCGACTTTAGTTGATAATTCCCCCGCAGAGAGAGATTCATCTAGTAAATCTACTGTAGCAATGCGATATAGAGAAGTGCCACTCATGGGTGCATAGTATACCCACTCATTGTCAGGATCGATGGTAATAGGATTAGCACCTATTTTAGCTGGTTCTCCTGCTAAATTAATTATACGCTCATTGATAATCATGGGAATATCTTCAGGACGGGTTGAGATATCTCCTTCCAATACCCTGCGAGAGAATCCCGTGGTCAGATCGACAACGATTAATGCCGAATCATCACCACTGGCAGTATCAGTAATATAGATCGCATTATGCTCCAGATCGACGGCTAAATCGTTTAAAAATGGGCTGTCGGGGATAATAGGTTGAGGCAAATAAACTACTTGATATAATTCCTCATTTTCCGTATCCCAACCGACTATCTTACCAGGTTGTCCTTCTCCTGCACTGCGATCTAGCATCCAAAGTATGCCGTCTTGATCCGAGCGCAATCCTAAGACTGTATTCAAACCAACTCCATTTTGATCAGCTTCACTACTCCAGACTTGATTAGGATAAGGTGTTACACTGCCATCGTCCAATACTTCCACTACTCTTAAGGGCGCGCCATAAAATTGATGCTGGCTCATGAATATTCTACCTTCTGGAGTAATAGCAATATTACCTGGGGGATGTTCAGCAGGAAATTCGGCAACAATCTCTAGTTCATCAGTTTGAGCCCCTACAGGATGATGGATGATTAAAGATAATCCGATCACAATCGTCACTACCGATAGGAAATATAAAAAGAAACGACTCCAATATCGCCGTAAAATCTGACCAACAGTCCGTGCCGTCTTCGTCGTTTTACCCCCATATTTGGGCAAGGGGCGGAGTCCCATCAAGCGGGATCGAGATAATCTGTGACTTCTATAGTTTTTCATACCTAGTAATAATATATTTTTAATCGAATATTATTAAATATTTCCCACAAGTTGCTGACAGACTGCCAACAAATCTTGATGAACTTGAGAAGAATTAGCGACGATCGCACCGTTATAACTATAATCTTTACAGGTATGTAGAGGAGGTAAAGGGAAGCCATCTAATCCTGTCACGATACAGCCATATTGTTCCGCCATAAAAGCTAATGCTGCGCTATCAATAAACTTGCCTCGTTTAGTAATCCAGCCAATTAAGTCTCCTGAAAATATACCATTGTAGTTAGGCAACTGCACTGCATCAGAGTAGCAATTTTCAATATCGATTACCTGATACTTATCTGCAAACAGAGTTTTGAAAATCGGTTTTAAATCTGCCATACCCCAGCCCAAAAGTATTGCTGGCTTCGGATCAACTATTTTAAGTGGTAAACATTGCTGTAAGTCTTGGTCTAGATTACCTTTATATACTCCCTGATTCTTAATGGTGAAATAGTAACAGTTTTGCCCAGGAGCGATCGCAATTACGGCTTCATAGCTATTGACATTGAGAATACTGAGGATAATTTGATAATTATCAAAGCCATCTAGATAATATTTTGTGCCATCAATCGGATCTAAGGTAATTAAATAATTATTAGGATCTAATTCAGTAGCAGAAAAATACTTAGTGTTACGAGATTGTTCATACTCTTCCCCATAAAAAGCTAGCTGAGGATAAGTTCCCAGTAAGGCAACCTCTACTAAAGTTTGAATTGAAAGATCGGCATCAGTTAAGGCTGCCGATAAGATATTGTTTCCTGCATCTTTAGCGGGTAAAGAAGTAATCTTGGCTTGAATTTGCCGTGCATAACCCGCAGCTACTCTTAAGTGGGGTAATAAAGTTTGTAGTATTTCTTGGGGAGAAGGCTGGGAAGACATATAAAAGTTAAGCTTATGCTAAATAATTAAGCTAGAGTCTAATCCACTTTACCCTGTCATCAAAGCGATTAACCTTGGCAGCAAAACTAGTCTGATTACAAGAAAAATACTTTTGATCGCTGCATCTTAAGAATAAAATAAAGTTATATTAAGATTACGTGACGATTGTATCCAAGATAAAAAATGTCTAATCAAATCAACTCAAGCACATCCGCAGAACCTCAGATACAAGCTGCGATCGCGCTTGGTAGCAATCTTGGTGAATCCCTCTCCACTCTAGAAAATGCCCTACAGACTTTGGCTGAAACTAATGGTATAACCTTGATCAGTCATTCGTCCTGGTATAGTACTAAACCAGTAGGACCTCCACAACCTGATTATCTTAATGGCTGTGCTTTATTAAAAGTAAAGTTAAATCCCGAGGAGTTACTAAAAACTCTGTTATCAGTCGAGCAAAAATTTGGTCGTGTACGCAAGGAACATTGGGGAGCCAGAACTTTAGACTTAGATTTAATTTTGTATGAAGATTTAATTCTAGATACTCCCAATCTACAAATTCCCCATTCTCGGATGAGAGAAAGAGCTTTTGTTCTTGTGCCCCTAGCGGAAATTGCACCCAATTGGATTGAACCAGTTTCTCAAAAGAAAATTATCGAACTACTAGAAAAAGTAGACTGTTCTGGAATTACTAAAAAGGTAGAAACTCAAAAACAATGCTGAAAAAAGCTTTAGTAACTGGATCGAGTGGCGGAATTGGCAAAGCGATCGCTCTTAATTTAGCCAGTAAAGGATTTGATGTGGCATTTCACTATAAAAACAGTGCCGAAGCAGCAACCCAAGCAAGTAAAGAAGCCGCTAGCCACGGAGTAAAGGCGATCGCCCTGCAAGCAGATATTACTAACCCAGAGAAAGCACAATCTTTGGTAGAAAATACCGCAGCGAAATTAGGGGGTTTATCCGTAGTAATCAATAATGTGGGTAATTTTTTGAGTAAACCTACGAGCCAAATATCAGCAGAAGAATGGCATTCTGTAATCAACTCCAACCTCAATACAACTTTTTATATCACCCAAGCTGCAATCCCCCATTTAAAGTCCGCAGGTTGGGGACGAATTATTAATATTGGTGCTGCTAGCGCTCAAAATGTCACTGCTCGTGGTGACAATACAGCTTACATAATTGCGAAGACTGGTATTATTATTTATACAAAGTCCCTCGCCAAAGAGCTAATTGAAGATAATATTACTGCTAATGTAGTTTCACCAGGTGTAGCAGAAAATTCCTTTGAATATGAAGCAGACTACAAAAACACTGTGCCTATGTTGCCAGCACAGCGTCCTGCAAAATTGTCAGAAATAGCCCATGCTGCTTATTTTTTTATTCAGCCAGAGTCTGAATATATTACAGGACAAGTATTAGAAGTTTCTGGAGCTTGGTATTTATAACCGCCCGAAATAAATCAAACAATATTTTTAGTTAGAAAATTATGCTTACTCTCGAAAATCTATACGAAATTCAAGAACAATATAATGATGATTTAAAAGTAAAAGTTGAAGAGTTTGCTATTGGCGACAAGCATTTCAATTTTAATTCTGAACCAGCCGTTTTGGGAGTAATCAACCTTTCTACAGATTCTTGGTATAGGGAAAGCGTATGTTTAAATTCAGAACAAGCTATTCGTCGTGGTATTTTGCTAAAGGCGCAAGGAGCGGATTTTGTCGATATTGGGGCTGAATCTACTTTACCTAATGCTGAGAGAGTAGAAGATGTCAGACAGCAAAGTAAAATTTTACCAGTCCTCGAAGCTCTTAATCAGGAAGGTGTTTTAACTTCGATTGAAACCTATCATCCTCAAGTTGCTAGAGAATGTTTACGAGTTGGCGCAAACATCATCAATTTAACTGGTTCTCAAGACAATAAGGAAATTTATCAACAAGTATCGGAGTTCGATGCTGGGGTTATTATCTGTTACGTTCAAGGAAAAAATGTCCGAGAAGTTGACGACTTTAAATTCGGTGACGATCCAATAGCCTTGATGTATGATTATTTTGCCAAAGAGATCGAGACAGCTACTAAGCTTGGTGTGAGAAAAATTTTCGTTGATGCGGGTTTAGGTTTTTACTACAAAAATCTCCAAGACAGCAAGACACGAATTCGTTTCCAAATGAAAACCTTTTTGAATACTTTTCGTCTCAGGAAATTAGGTTTTCCTGTATGTCATGCTCTCCCTCATGCATTTGAATGTTTCGGGGAAGAAGTGAGAAACGCTGAAGCTTTTTTTGCAGTCCTCGCCACATTAGGTAGAACCGATTTGCTTAGAACTCATGAAGTCCCCAAAGTCAAAGCTGTTTTAGATACCCTTAGCTTGTTTTAAGAAATCATCATGACCACCAATCCAGATTTCAAGAGTAGATATCATGAGTCTCGCATAGAATATATGGCAACAGGAGTGTCTCCAACCTGTAATGTAATTTGTTCTGAAATACCTTACTGGCAAGGCTCCAGACTTATTTTCCCCTTTTTAATTGACAATGATTGGAGGCATGAATATTACATCGACTTTCCTCTTGAATTCAAAAGTACACATCAAACCCATCCATTCGCCTTAATTGGGATTGCAATGGCTGAAACTTATCGCCTTTGTGAAATCTGTACCCCTAAAATCGTACAAGTTTCTTGGTATAGTTGTTTGCCATGGGAATCAGATTGGTGGAATGAGGACATTTATTGGTATCTTCAACAAAAATTTTATCTGGAAAGATGGAGTTGGGATAAAATGCCAAACATAGAGTTTTCTCGAAGCGACGTAGAAAGTTCTTGGTCTGTATCAGTAAAAGATTCCTATCTTCTAGCAGTCAGTGGAGGGAAAGAAAGTACTTTTGCCTTCGAATGGATGCAGCAAGCTAACTTGAGTATGGAAACCTTTACTCTACATAACGCGGGGGGCATACTAGGAGACAATTGGCAGAAAAAGTTTCCCGTATTTGATCACCTAAAAATGCGATCGCATCTTTGGGAAATACTCACTCATCCTCAAGTCGATCCTGCTGAACATTTTGGCTACAAGGGGTTACGTAACGATCCAACAATTACTAATGCGTTGTTCGTGATGATGATTATTGCAGCACAGCAGGGACATAAGTTTCTTGTGCTAGCAAATGATAAAAGCTCTAATGAATCTAATGCAACTCATGAGGGACGTAGTGTTAATCATCAAAGTGCCAAAGGTAATGATTACATCGAACGTTTTAACGATTTTTTGCAGCGCAAAGGTTTGCCGTTTCGCTATGTCAGCATTTGCGAAGAAGTTTATTCTATAGGGACAGTTTACCAATTATCTTTTTGGAACAAAAGTATCCTGAAAGACCTTGCGTCCTGTAACGAGGCACAGTGGGCTCCTGGTTCTTCTCGGTGGTGTTGTAGCTGTCCCAAGTGCGCTTTTTCCTACGCTTTAATCGAAGCTGCAACAGATCGTGATTTTGCCATTGAGGTGGTGGGGGAGGACTTATTCAATCTCAAGCAACTTGATGAACTTTGGATACGTTTATTCGATCTAAATACAGAGAAACCATTTGAGTGTGTTGGGGAAAAGCGCGAAACTTTAATGGCATTAGTTCAATGTAAAAAACAGCGTCTCAAGAATGGTGAACCCTTAGGGGCTCTTGCTGTTATCTCAGATGTTGAATTTGACATCTCGCTACTGATGATATCTCCACCTCAGAACATTCCTAAGCCTCATATAAATCAACTAGATTCTGTTGCAGGAAAAATCAAGTAAAAGTGTATCGAAAGTCAGGTTAAAGGAGGTCAAGAGCTAAAGTTTTTGACAAAGATAAACCCCTTCCTCTTGATTAGCACCTTCCGTATAAGCCACAATATCTATACCGTAGCTATGGAGAAGATCCTGGATCATAGGAGTGGTGTAACGATACGAAAAGAACAATCGTACTACTTCTCCTTTTTGCCACTCAATCACTTCTTCTTCCAAAATCAACCTGACATTCTTTTCTAATTCAAAATAGGCAGCAATTCTTTTTAGTTTTCCATTTTGACTATCATCTTCAATGGTAAATTTAATACTTCCGTCTTTCCGCTCAACTCCAGCATCAAGTAAAATAGTAATTAACCATTCTTTGGTTAATTCATTGTTGTATTGAGGTAAAATTTTCTCAATACCTGTCAGATAATCATTTCCTGGAGCCAAGTTAGCACTAAAAAGTAGTAGATCTCCTGGGGCAAGAAAACTATTTAAAATTGGCAAAATTTCATCAGGAGAAAAGTTAGGAATCATCCCAAAAAAGGTAATAATACTCTTTCTCTTCTTATTCTCTATTAGAGAAATTAAATCATCTGATTGAAGTAGATCGCAAACAATGGGCTGCACCTGTAAATCAGGAAAAGCTCCCTTGACTTTTTGAGCAGAAATGATCGCCAGAGATAAACTAACATCAACAGGGTAATAGGATAAGGTTCTTTGATGATTACATAAATGAGAAACTAAGAGTTTATCTTTTTCTCCCCCACCACAACCTAAACCAATTAAATTTAAACTATCATTATTTAATATTATTTCTGCTGTTTTTTGAAAGCATTTGTCATAGGCATCAATACAAGTTTCATCTTGTCTAGCAGGAGAAAATGTTTCATGAATTTTTAACCATTTTTGGCTTTGTTTTACACTGTCATAATGAAATTTATGATTGATTTTACCAGCAGCAAAACCAGTTAAATAATCGTGAAAAACTTGATCAGGAAACTGACTAGGGTGTACGTATACTTTTTCAAATCTATCTGACATTATTAATTATCAATTACCCACTACTTACTTTCTAGTGATGTCAATAGTTATCTGACCGCCAAAACCTGGGATAGGGGCAGCTAGTTTGGTTAACTCCACTCGAACTTCCTGTACCAAGTCGAGAGATAGAATTTCTGCGGCGATCGCCTCGGCCATTTTTTCTACCAAAGCAAATTTTTCCTTTTCAACGACAGACTTAACTTTACCAATTGCTTCACGATAGTCAAGAGTTTTGGTCAAGTCGTCACTCATTCCTGAAGGTAATAAATCCAAACCAATAGTTAGAGCCACTTGAAACCATTGTCCCAGTACTTGTTCTTCTTTCAGAAAACCAGTGTAACCGTAACAGCGAATATTAGTAATATGAATTCGATCCATGTAGCCCGCCAGGTATTTAGTGCTAGATTATGATACCAATGTTTGCAGATAATCCTCAATCAAAATCTGAGTATAAGTATTAAGAGGGTACTTTAGTGCTTCAGTAGGCGTAACCCATGCCCACTCTTCAATTTCCTCATTGGGGGTAATTGTTTCACTGAGAGAAACTGCATAGTAGTTGATCATCACAAAATGGGCTTCTTGGAAAAATAGAGGATCGACTACCGCTTCTTGTAACACTGCAAAACGCAGTTGCTGAAGATCGAGTCCTACTTCTTCTTGAAACTCTCTTAATAGTGCTTCTTCTAGAGTTTCACCCCATTCTACCTTACCTCCAGGCACGCCCCAAGTGCCTCGCCACTTAGTTGTTTTGGCAATTAATATTCGTTCACTAGGTCCTTTCACTAGCGCTCCTACAGTAGTCAGAGGATAGTATTTCGACATATTTCTTTTAAAATCTCACCTTGCTTACGGGTTTTCACAATATAGTGTTTAAGCTATTGTTCCAGACTCTTGTTCATATTAGACAAGAAATATAATATTTCATTTCTGCCTATTATCGGAATAAAAAGTGGTCAATCAGGAAACAAGATCTCTGCATCGCTATTATCATATTGCTCTTTAATTCTCTAATCAAAAAGCTAATATTTAGTGACACTTTTGGCACAAACCAAAGAATTCCAAAGTATGATAGTAAACTTTGAAAGCATGGGAGTTTTCGAGCTGTTTTTCTAAGTCGTGTACGGGACATTCGTCGATAGGAATAGATGTGCCACAGTTAACGCAGGTAAGGTGATGACGATCGCTTTTAATGGGGCTATAAACAGACTCTCCATTGGCTAAGGTTCTTACTTGTACTTCTCCCTGGATTTTCAAAGCTTCTAAGGAGCGATAAACTGTCGCCAATCCCATATCCTGTTCGCGGCTGCGGAGTTCGATATAAAGATCCTGAGCCGAAATGGAACCCTTCAGACTCTGGAGTACTGTCATAATTCGCTCTTGAGAACGGGTGCGTTGCGTTTTCATAGTTTGCTGATAGATATCGAACCTAGATCTATCTTAAATGACAAAAGAGGAGTAAAGGCAGGGGGTTAATCCTTACTGAATCTCGAATTTAATTTATTTGTAACCGTTAAAGCTATAAAATCTTAGTGGCTATTAGCTTCTAGTAATCATTAACCACAATTCTATGGCTAGCAAATATCACGCTCGTATTTATGTTACTCTTCGTTCTTCAGTATTAGATCCAGCAGGTACGGCGGTAGAATCGGGACTTAAACAAATGGGATATACCGAAGTAGAATCCGTCAGAATTGGCAAGTATATTGAGTTGAAACTCACCGCAGAAGACGAAGATGAGGCTAAACAGCATCTTGATCAAATGTGCGATCGCCTATTAGCAAATACAGTAATTGAGAATTATTGTTTTGAATTAACGGAATTGGCTACAGTATAAAATTTACCAAAGGAGTAAGTGATGAAGTTTGGGGTAATCGTCTTTCCTGGCTCGAATTGCGATCGCGATATTTTGACGGTGACTAAAGGATTATTGTCTGTCCCAACCCGCATGGTATGGCATCAGGAAACGGATATTCATGATCTAGATGCCATTATTATTCCAGGGGGTTTTAGCTATGGTGATTATCTCCGCTGTGGAGCGATTGCCCAATTTTCCCCTGTGATGGACAGTGTGATTGAACATGCTAAAGAAGGGAAATTTGTTTTAGGTATTTGTAATGGGTTTCAAGTCCTCACAGAAGTTGGTTTATTACCAGGAGCATTAATTCGCAATCGGGGACTGCACTTTATTTGCGATCGCATTCCCGTCAAAGTTGAACGTAATGATCTACTCTGGACAGAAGATTATCAATCGCAACAAGTGATTACCTTACCCGTGGCTCATGGAGAGGGTTGCTATTATGCTGACGATGATACTTTAAAAGCTTTAGAAGATAACAATCAAGTGCTGTTTCGCTACTGTAGTTCTTCAGGAGAAAGTACTCCCGAGCATAATCTTAATGGCTCGATGAATAACATTGCTGGAATTATCAATCAGCAAGGCAATGTATTGGGTATGATGCCTCACCCAGAAAGAGCTTCCGATAAAGCAATTGGTAGTACTGATGGACTAGCTATATTTCAGGGATTACTGAATTCGATGGCAGTGGTTTAGTAAGGTGCTTTCTTAATAAATAAATAAGGGATAAAACTAAATATGAATATTGAACAGTTAAACGCAGATTATGGCATTACCAACAAAGTAAAATTTGTGGCGGGGGAAGAGGGATTTCCGATTATCGAAGTAAGTAATGAATATGCGGAGGCTGCTATCTCCGTTTACGCAGGACATATATTGTCTTTCAAACCTGTTGGACAAGATGAAGATGTTATCTTTCTGAGTAGCAAAGTCAATTATCAGTTAGGGAAGGCAATTAGAGGGGGAACGCCAATCTGTTGGCCTTGGTTTGGTCCTGATCCTGAAGCAAAAGGACGACCTAATCATGGTTTAGTCCGTAATCGGATGTGGCAAATGCGAGAAGTCATTAGTACTCCAGACGGCTCAACTAAGATTACGATGGGTTTAGTAGATACCCCAGAGACAAGAGAAATTTGGGAATATAGTTTTGATTTTGCGATCGCTATCACCGTAGGTACCGTTTTAACCGTGGAATTGATTACCCACAATACAGGAGAACAACCGTTTAACATTACTCAAGCTTTGCACACTTATTTTAAGATCGGCAATATTAATCAGGTAGCGGTATTAGGTCTTAATGGACGAAAATATATCGATAAAGTTGATGCTGGTCAACAAAAAACCCAATCTGGGGAGGTTACTTTTGCAGGAGAATGCGATCGCATTTATTTGGATGTGCAACCAGAATTAGTCATTGATGATCCGTTATTAAAGAGAAAAATCAAAGTTACTGCTACCAATAGTAAAACAACCATTGTTTGGAATCCTGGGGCAGAGATCTCAGCAAAAATGGCTGATTTGGGCGATCAAGATTACGAACATTTTGTCTGTGTCGAAACTGCCAATGCCGCCAATGAAGTAATTGAAGTGGGTGGTGGAGAGCAATATGTAATAACTGCTCAATATGCCCTAGTAGGCTATCAATTTTGAATTGAGGGGACAAGGAGACTAGGGGACTAGATGTTATGAATAGCCTAGGGATTTATTCGGTAACAAAACGATCTCTTCCAATATGCACTTGCCATTCAACAACTCTTGCTGCATCCGATAACATTCCATCTCTAGCACGAGGGCTGGTATTTACTATTTCCCACGCCTCGTCTAGGTTTTCAGCTTGTATAACCCATACTCCTGTACCATCATGAGGAAAAAAAGGACCACAGCAAAGCAAATTACCCTTGGCATATTGATCCTTAAACCAAGCAACTTGATCTTGATCATGTTCGGGATGCTTTTTTTTGTATTCGTAATATTCGGGTACGGTGGCTACTACTACCGCAAATAGCTTATTCATTTGAGATATTCTTCTAAAACTTAATTTCTCTATGAACAATATAGGTTAATTTACATCGTTTTGTGATTTCCAGCCCAGTGTTTAGTCTGATTTAAGATAGCTTGAGAAATTAATCGGTCACTGTTTGGTAATACTAAGCCATACTTAAAGAAAAAGAGCTACTGCGGTTAAAGAAGAAACATACTTTTGTAGTCACGGTGGTTCATTAATCTAAAATTTGATAAGCGAGATGAAATACTTTATAAATGCAGGAAGCATTCTGCTGATAACTGTTAGCTGTATTACTTTACCCTTAAATGAATCAAAGCAAGCCCTAGCTATTGGTTGTGATACTTACGAACGAGTTAGAGGAGAAATCGGTAGTTGTACTGGGGGGACTACTGAATATAGTAGAGAACTTTGGCTAGAAGAATATCGTGTTTGCTTGAATCAACAATTATCCAGGGAAATAGCTATTTACGATAATAAAGTAGAAGCTGCTTATGCTGAGTGGGATAGAGATTCTGAAAAAGATATGAAATTAGAAAATATCTCCCTCCAAGATAAAAATATCCAACCTCTCCCTATATCAGAAATGCAATCAACAACTTTTCGAGCAAACTCCGATTTGTGCAACTAAGAAGCAAATTTATGTTGTTAGCTGAATCTGGACTCTTGCAATAGAGTTCTTTTTTCATAGTTCGATAACTGTCTCAAACTATAATTTAAAATCGGGGATCGGTAGTATTCCCCCCTGATCTAACAAAACTACTGATGAACGTGCTGCAACCCGATAATAATTATCGTAGATCTTTTTAGCTGTTGCAGCATCAGAAAAATCCTCTGGGGCAGGTAAAGAAGTATCCACTATGCGATGCCAAGAGTTACCTAACTTTAGGGCTGGTAATTCAAATTTCAGGGGCTTCCAATAAGCATTAAAAATTACATGAAGACGTTCTCCACTAGGGGGATGACATAGAGAGAAAGCCAAACAGTGAGAATCTTCACTCCAGTCAGGCCGAGATAAACGTTGTCCATGCCAGAGTATGTAAGGGTTAGAGCTAACTTTGTTGACTTCTAAAAACTTTTCTTCCTTAAAAATCTCTAGTCCTTGAATAAAGTGAATTAACTTTTTGACAAAACGTAACAAATCACTATGTTCTTCCACTAAACTCCAATCAAACCAACCTAACTCGTTATCCTGACAGTAAGCATTATTGTTACCCAACTGAGTATGTCTGATCTCATCTCCCATCAGCAACATTGGTGTTCCCTGAGACATAAATAAAACAGTCAAGAAATTTTTGATTTGCTGCCAACGTAGCTGTTCGATAGCGGGATCATCCGTCTCTCCTTCTGCACCACAGTTCCAACTGAAGTTATGGTTACAGCCATCACGACTATCTTCTTTATTTGCCTCATTGTGTTTCTCATTGTAAGAAACTAGATCGCTAAGGGTAAAACCATCATGACAGGTCACAAAATTGATGCAGCGGTTAATATCCGTATCTAATCGGAAGTAAATATCTGGACTAGCTAATAGCCTAGATGCCAAATTACGGACTGCTCCGCGATCGCTTTTGACAAAACGGCGGACATCATCCCGAAAAGGACCATTCCACTCAGAAAACCAGTCTGCTTGACAGACAAATTTGCCTACATCGTATAGTCCTGCGGCATCCCAGGCTTCGGCGATTAGCTTACTTCCTGCCAATACGGGATCAGATTCAATTATGGAAAGAATTTTTAGCGCCCCCGCATCTTCAATCGGTTCGCCATATACATCCCTCGATAAGACAGAAGCCAAGTCAAACCGAAAACCATCAACATGCATCTCAGACACCCAGTAACGGAGGGAATCAACGATCAACCTCCCAACTACAGGATGATTCCCCTTAAAAGTATTACCACAGCCACTATAGTTTTTATATTCAGCAAGATCATCTTCCAAAATATAGTAAGTTTGATTATCTAAGCCTCTAAATGAAAGAGTCGGCCCATTTTCATTCCCTTCAGCGGTATGATTAAACACCACATCCAAAATAACTTCAATACCCGCTCGATGAAGGGCTTTAACCATGTCACGAAACTCATCTACTGCCCCCAAAGGATCTCGTTGGGAACTATAGCCTCGATGGGGGGCAAAAAAGCCAATAGTACTATAACCCCAATAGTTTTTTAATCCAGGTCGCACATCTTGAGGATCGAACTGGTGTACAGGTAAAAGTTCAACCGCAGTAATACCCAATTCTTTAAGGTAGGGGATTTTTTCAATTAAGCCAGCATAGGTTCCCCTTTTATTGGAAGCAACACCAGAATTAGGATGACGGGTAAAACCCCCTACATGCATTTCATAAATGACACTACTAGAATAAGGAATTCTTGGATGTTGATCCCTTTCCCAGTCATAGGTACTAGAATCAACTACCACCCCTTTTAAAGCTTGGGCGCAATTATTTCCTCGACGGGCAGCAGCCTCACGGTCATAAAATTCTTCGCCGACAATTGCCCTGGCATAGGGATCTAATAGCACCTTAGTTTTGTCGAAGCGTTGTCCTTTTTCGGGGGCAAACTCTCCATAGGCTCGATAGGCATAGATCTGTCCTGGTTGAAGATCAGTTACAAAAACATGCCAATAATGATAAGTCTGATTGTGAAGTGGATCGAGTTTTATGACATGGGTTGGCTTCGCAAGTCCAGCACTATCGAACAGTAATAATTCGATCGCCGAAGCATTTTGAGAAAAGATGCTGAAGTTTACACCATTAGGATAAACAGTTGCCCCCAGAGGAAAACTTTCTCCTGGTAATGTCTTTGGTTTCCTGACCATATTTTCTTGATTTAGCTATTAGCCCCTAGCTCTTAACTCTAGGACTTACCATAGCATCCTTAATTAGATGTTGCCGTAATAGATCAACAGAATTTCTGACAGTCAACAGTCAAAATTGAGCATTTGACAATCAATAGTAGTAAATTAAATTAGACTTCTCAGATAACCTCTTAGAAATAGAATCAATTAATCTCAATCTGGAACCCTGAAGATTACGCCAAAAATTCTGATGCTCAATTGAAGTGGGCACAATCGCTGACGGAGAATCTCAATCCACAACAATATAAATCTATTCTTGATGTGGGTTGTGGAGATGGCAAAATTACCGCAGACTTTGCTCATACTCTACCTAAAAGCCGAATAGTGGGGGTTGATAGTTCCTCTGCCATGATTACTTATGCAAAAGAGAATTATTCTTCTCGAATCTATCCCAATCTTACTTTTAGCTGTATTGATGCGCGATCGCTTGAATTTAATCAAGAGTTTGATTTAGTTTTCTCTAATGCTACTCTCCACTGGATCAAAGATCATCAAGCATTTCTCCAAGGTGCAAATTCAGCATTGACAGACAGAGGAAGATTAATTATTTCTTGTGGTGGAGAGGGAAATGCTGCGCAAGTGTTAGCTACTTTTGCTGAATTAACGAGTATTGATATCTGGAAACCTTATTTCACTGATTTTGATAATCCCTATTTCTTTTATGGAGTGAAGGATTATCAAACATGGCTAGAACAATCTGGCTTTAAGGTTAATCGTCTAGAGTTAGTACCTAAAGACATGACACATCAGGGAAAATCAGGACTAGCAGGTTGGATACGCACTACTTGGATGCCTTTCACTAAATATGTACCTGTCCCACAGCAAGAAGAATTTATTGGTCAGTTTGTCGAATTATTCTTATCCAGAAATCCTTTAGACCCTCAAGGATTAATTCACGTTTCAATGGTGAGATTGGAAGCTGATGCCTACAAAATTTGAAAATTTAAAGCTTACTTAAATTTTAGTAAAACTAAGGTGGGTTATAAAATTCCTTTAAATCGACATTTTTATGTTTATCAGCCACCAAGATCATTAGAAGCAATTGAGGCGGATATTAAATCTCTGGAAACAGACATTATGGCAATGTTGGGGGATATAGTTTAAAAGTTATGATAGCGTATATGCTATCTTATAACCATGACTATTAAAATTGTCATTGACACCAGTGTCTTTATTGGTGCGCTAATAAGTTCGACTGGTGCTAATCGAGAATTGATTCGACGTTGTTTGAAACGAGAGTATCAACCCTTGATGGGAAATGCTTTATTTTCTGAATATGAATCAGTTATAAATCGGCAAAAAATTCTTGCCCAATGTCCAATCAGCGATCGCGAAATCAAAACTTTATTTACAGCCTTGATTAATGTCAGTCAATGGATATCAATTTATTATCTCTGGCGACCAAATCTTAAGGATGAAGCAGACAATCATTTAATTGAATTAGCTATGGCGGGAAATGCCCAAATTATAGCCACTAATAATATCAAAGATTTCCGCAATCCTGATTTGCTTTTTCCCAATTTAGCGATTTTAAAACCTGAAGATATTATTAGAAGTAAATAGACATGGGAACTTTAACAATTCGTCTTCCCGACGACAAACACTCAAGATTAAAAGAACTAGCTAAATCAAGAGGAATTAGCCTGAATAAGTTAATGGAAGAGTTTTCCACTATTGCTTTGACGGAATTTGATGCGGAGAATCGTTTTAAAGCTTTGGCTGCTAAAGGAAATCCAGAAGAAGGCTTAAAGGTATTAGACAAGTTGGATCGTTTGCATCAATCTGAATAAAAATATTTCGTTGGTGAATAGAGTTATCGCATAGGCAATGTTTATCCAACAGATACTCAGATTTTAATCTTGGCGCAGAAATTAGAGGCGGAATAGATGGGTAAATATCGCGCTTATAAGAGTTACAAAGATTCTGGGGTTGAATGGTTGCGAGATATTCCAGAGCATTGGGAAGCAATTCGCATAAAATTTAGCACATATATTAAAGGTCGTGTTGGATGGCATGGACTAAATTCAAAGGAATTTCTTTACGAAGGAAACTACTATCTTGTTACTGGAACTGACTTTAAGAGTAGAAACATTGGTCACAAGTTAAGGAAATTAGAAAAAAGTCAAGAGAATTTAAGAATCGTGCGAAACTCAGAGAGAATGAGCAGTTGAAGAATTTGATTTCTCCATGAGTAAAACCAAAAGGCTGAATCGAGACCACATATTGGTAGATTTGGTTTATGAAGAAAAATAAAATGACTGTATCACATGCTTACTTAAAAAGATTCTTCAAGAAATTTTCGGATATAGCTATTCACTAATACTGGTTGTTCTTGTTGTACCCAGTGGCTACAGTTAGGAATATATTTAATCTGCCAATCTCTAACATAAGCATCTGTGCCATAGGTTAGTTCTTTACCCAATGCTGTGTCATCTTCGCCCCAAATAGTTAAGGTGGGAATATCTAGAACTATCCATACTTGCTGTTTACTAGTGAATAAATCGGGAAAAACACTGCGATAGTAATTAATCATAGCGGTAAGCGCCCCAGGTTTAGCAGCAGCATCTCTGTAGGCATTTAAATCTTCTTTGCTGAAGGCAGTTTTATCGATCGCCATTCTGGAAAAAGCATTTTTAATTGCCTGATAATCGTTTAATCGAAACAGAAATTCTGGCAGCCACGGAAGTTGGAAAGCAAAAATATACCAGCTTTTTAATAACTGTTGCGGAGTTTGTAATCCTGCGACAAATTTAGCTGGGTGGGGAATATTCAGTATAATTAATTTTTCCACCATTTCTGGATTGGCATAGGCAAAGTTCCAGGCGATCGCTCCTCCCCAATCATGAGCAACTAAAATGCAATTTTCATAGCCCAAACCTTGAATTAATCCCTTAACATCTTCAGTTAATGTTGACATGGAGTAAGCTTCTATTCCTTGGGGTTTATCACTATCGTTATATCCCCGCAAATCAACCGCTACCGTATGATAGTCAGTAGAAAATTCTTCAATCTGGTAGCGCCAAGAATACCAAAACTCAGGAAATCCATGGAGCATCAACATTAATTTTCCTGCTCCCTGGCTAACGTAATGCAATCTTATTCCGTTAGTATTAATAAAATTGTGTTCCAGGCTCTTCACAACAGACATGCTTATGTAACTTTTAATGTTATGCCCTTGTCTATCACGGATTCCGTGCATGATATGTTATGCCCTTGCCCTAAAGGACATTGTCTATCACGGATACACCTTCGGATATGCCCTTGTGGGATACCGCTTCCCTAAAGGACTAGCTTCGCGTCGCGCATATGGTTTATCCTCGTATGGAGACTTGTCCGAACATGGAGATAAACCCGAACATGAGTGTATTGTTGATTATTATGGTCGCACTACTCTTAGTACGTCTTTACTATTAAGAGGATAGGCAAAGAGGTATCCCTGTCCATATTCGCAACCCAAGCCTTTCAATATTTTTAACTGAGCTTCGGTTTCAATACCCTCGGCAATCACATCTAGACCGAGACTATGGGCTAAATTGACGATCGCCTTAACAATATCGTAATTAGTATTATTAATTTCTGGACCAATAAAAGAACGATCTATTTTAACCGTATCTACAGGCAAATAGCGCAAATAACTGAGGGAAGAATAGCCTGTACCAAAATCATCAAGACATAGCTTAATTTCCCGTTCTTTGAGTTGCTCTAGTACTTTAGTGACTGCCGAGGTATTTTCCATCAGAGTACTCTCAGTAATTTCTAGCTTGAGATTTTTGCCTGGTAATTTTAATGTTTCCAAAAGTCGATCTATCTGGGGAATTAGTTCGGGATGATAGATCTGAATCCGCGACAAATTGATACTCATGGTTAGAGGGGAATCGATCGCAAATGATTGCTGCCAATCCATTAGCTGATAACAGGCTTCTGAAAGTACCCACTGCCCTAGGGCGATAATCTGTCCCGTTTCTTCGCAAATCGGAATAAACTTGTCTGGGGGGATCAATCCTAAAGAATCATGTCTCCACCTGACTAAGGCTTCTACACAATTAATTTTACCCGTATCCAAAGACACTATAGGCTGATAGTTTAGATATAGCTGTCGATCATCGATCGCCCGTTGCAAATCGTTTTCCAGCCGCAGTTTTTCTACTGCTTTACTTTGCATCCGTTCATCAAATAATACCGAGGTTTGACCAAAGTTAACTTTGGCGTATTGCATAGCAGTATCTGCCCAACGCAGAAGCTTTTCTGGCTCTCGATTCTGGTCTTGGTTTAAAGCAATGCCAATACTTACTGTGGAACAGACTGTAGCGTTATTTATTTCAAACGGCTTAATAAGCTCTCGATAAAGACGATCTGCTCGTTTAACCACGTCATTAACATCTTTAAGTCCCGTAATTAAGAGCGCAAACTCATCTTCGCCAATTCTTGCTACTACCTTAGAGTCGAGATCGGCAACATATTGCTCTAAACGCCGAGCGATCGCCACTAAAAGCTGTTCACTGATAACATAGCCCAAACTATGCTTGATACTACGAAAACGATCAATACTCAGTAATAGTACTGCAAAGCAATTTCGAGTAGACAAACAGCCATAAATTACTGAATCTTGAGGGGACTGAGTCTCTAGTTCGGCATTTTGGGCTACTTCTCGGCTCAGATGTTCTAAAAATAGGGTGCGGTTGGGTAAATTCGTAAGCTTATCATAATATGCTAAGTATCTTAATCTTTTTTGGGCAGCTCGATATTCTTCCCTGAGAACAGCTTCCCTAAGCTCACGCTCTACAGCGGGAATAAGACGAGATAATTTGCCCTTGACAAGATAATCATGGGCTCCTGCTTTCATTGCCGCTACTGCGGTGTCTTCCCCAATTTTTCCTGATACAATCACAAACGGGAGATCTAACTGCCATTCTTTGAGAACTTCTAAAGCAGCGATCGCACTAAACTGGGGCATAGAATAATCGGCGATGACAATATCCCAAGATTGAGGCTTGTTCAGAGCAGCTTCCATGGCAACTCTGGTATCAACTCTCTGATGGATTACGTTATAACCGCCCTGTTCCAAGGCAATAACTAGCAGTTCGGCATCATCTTCTGAATCCTCAATAATCAAGACTCGCAGAAGTTCATTCATTTAGGACTCCAAAAACAGGTGGCAGCTGATTCACAGTTAACCAATACGTACTTATTTCTTTAACAAAATTTTGCAGTTGTGTAAAGTGTATCGGCTTTCTAATATAACTGTTGCAACCATTAATATAACTGTCAATGAGGTCTTGTGGCTCATTTGAGGAGCTAATTATGACAACTGGCAGTAGTCTCGTTCGAGGATCGGCTCTAATCCGACGCAAAACTTCAATTCCGTTAATTTTGGGCAGGTTCAAATCCAGCATAATTAATGCAGGCATTCCCACCAAGTTGAGATTTCCTGCCGTCTCGGAATTATTATTACGCCCCTGTCTTTGTAAATAATCTAAAGCTTCAATTCCATCGGATACCACGATTAAATTATGCGCAATTTCTCCTTGACCAAAAGCAAGTTTCATTAACTCGCGATCATCGGGGTTATCTTCAACCAATAAGATACTTTTAGTTGGCATTATATATATTGTCTATATTTAGAAACCCAGCTTTTACTGCTGACTGAAATTGATAATATTTGTTTTGTTTATAGATAAGCACTTATATTTTTTAGTATACATGTAATATGTAGTTTTAGTTTTTCACACCTTATATTCTGTAATTCTTCTGTATTTTGTATCACATCACCAAGAGAGGAAGCAATAACTTGATAGCTTTATTTACTAAAAAAGTTTTAAAAACTGGCAACATAGATTGGAGATTACAATTAGTAGTTACATTTTTTTCTAGATGATACATAATATCATCTAATTCTGCTCTAATATTAGTGTGCTTACCAGCAGAATTAGATAATTGAAACTATAGTATAAAGAACTGAAGTGTAAATATTTTGATCGTAAATTTAAAGCTATGGTAAATAGTTAACAACATTAATAATAAAAGTTCAAAATGAGCGTTTATCCTGAATTACTAAACTATGGATACAAAATAAAATCAGAATTAGGGCGCAATCGAGAAGGGGGAAGAATCACTTGGAAAGGAGTTAATCTTACTACGCAAGAGACTGTAGTTATTAAACAATTTTGCTTTGCTCAAGCCAACTCAAGCTGGTCAGGATATAAAGCTTATGCTCAAGAAATTGAAGTGCTGCAAGGGATAAATCATCAGCGTATTCCTCAATATTTAGATAGTATAGAAACTGAAGATGGTTTTTGTCTAGTTCAAGAATATATAGCTGCTAATAACTGTAATAATCATCGTCAATTGACGATAGCAGAAGTAAAACAAATAGCCTTAGAAATTCTCGATATTTTAGTTTATTTACAACAAAAAAGTCCTCCTATCTTACATCGGGATATCCAGCCTGAAAATATTTTGCTTGATGAATCTTTAAATGCTTATTTAATCGATTTTGGATTTTCCAGCCTAGGAAGTCAAGAAATTTCTAGTAGCAGCTTTTTTAAAGGAACTCCTGGGTTTATAGCGCCAGAACAAATTATTAAACCAACGGTAGCTTCTGATATTTATAGTTTGGGAGTCACTCTGGTTTATTTCCTAACAGATAAGGATATTGAGAAAATACGTGCCTCGGCATCAGCAGATGATCCATATCAACTAAAATTAAACTTGTTGTTGCCTCATTTAGATCGACAGTTTTTGGGGTGGCTAGAAAAAATGATTAGTGCGAAAGTAAGTCAGCGTTTTCCTAATGCTTTAGCTGCAAAATATGCTTTGGATGAACTTGATCTGTCTCCAGAATCATCGAGTAGGAAAAAGTCACGAAAAGAGTGGCTTGTACCATCTTTGTGGGACTTGTCCGAACATGGGGATAATATCCGAACATCGGGAAATAAGCCGAAACAGAATTCACAAGTTCAGCACTTCCTCTCCTCAAGTATTACTAATCAGCCAAATTCACTAGTTGAACCAAAAGTTATTGTGGCAACCTTGGGTCTTTCCAGTTTAACCACTATATCAGTTTGGATTATAAATTTTGCTTATATTCGAGTTGAATCAACAATAATTCACATTATGGTCGCCATTTTAGCTGCAACGGCAATCAGCGTAACTCAATTGGGTACAGCCGCTATTGTTAGTTCAGATCGGCAGGCTAAATTGCAGGGAGCGATATTAAGCATCATGATTCCGACTATTTTAGTAACTGTCGGGGGAATAACTTGGGGCATGGAAGGCGCGGTGGGTATCTCAGCAGCGATCGCTACAACCGAAATTTTTATTCTTTCTTATTGTTGGTGGCAGATGATCTCTGGAAAATCGAGCAGTCTAGTTAAAGCTACTTCTTGCCTAGGTGCGATCGCCATTGGCATTATCTTGGGCTTAAGATTAATTTAGGGCAAATAGTTTTTGTAGTTGTTATGTATTAATTGTCAGTTATTATTAGCCTTTATTAGCAACAAGGCATCTTTTGCCGCAGCTTGTTCCGCAGCTTTTTTAGAACGCCCATAACCTTTGCCGAGGTGACGTTCTTGGAGCCAAACTTCTGCGACGAAGCGATTTTCGTGTTGAGGCAGTTCAACCTGTTTATTTTGCCTGACCTGATATTTGGGTAAGATTTTGTATTTTCTCTGAGTCCATTCTTGAAGAGCATCTTTATAATTAAAGCGGGCAGGATCTCTAAGTACTTCTGCTGCTCTGGTGGCTAATGCCTGATCTAGCCAAGGACGAATCAAATCCATGTTGTGGGTGCTGAGGTAGAGCGCGCCTAAAACTGCTTCAAAAGCATCTGCTAGCCAAGATTGCCGACCTGCGGGATTTCCTGTCGCATTGCTGCCAATTAAGAGATAAGGCTCGATGCCGAAACTTTCCGCTAATTCCGCTAAAATGCGATCGCTGACAATAATAGAACGAATTGCCGCAAATTCCCCCACAGGCTCTTGAGGATAAATTTCCATTAGTAATTCGGCAGATATTAATCGCACCACCGAATCTCCTACAAACTCAAGCTGCTCATAATTGTGAGTACTGGAAATACTAGGATGAGTTAATGCTAAATCGAGCAAAGACAAGTCAACGGGAGCGGTGACAGGTAACCCTAATTTTTGAATTAATATTTTTAATTTTTTTTGCCGTCTAGGATCTTCAAGCATTTAGTTCAGAACAAGATGAGATAGAGAGAGTTAGGACGTAAGCCGGATTCTGTTCTCGCATCAAAACAAGTTTGAGTTGAGGGCAGTTATCTATCTAGGATGTCTGTTGCCAAACACCTCTTGCGGTTCTCCTTAAATCGGAATCGGAAAAAGACCAACCATAATTCCTCCGACCTTGCTCCCGACCGGGGTTTACCGAGCCAGTACCTCTCGATACTGCTGGTGCGCTCTTACCGCACCTTTGCACCCTTACCAAATCAAGGGATGAATTATGAGGGATAAGGATTGAGGAAATAATTATCCTCCGACCTGATCCTTTCGCCCTCATCCTTTTAAATTGGCGGTATTTTTCTGTGGCACTATCCTCGCGATCGCTCGCACTGGGAATTACCCAGCAAGTCTGGTCTTTCGGGAGTCCGGACTTTCCTCAAATCTGCCTCTAGGACAAATCTGCAACCACCTCGCTGACTCTCTCATCTATCTAGTCTATTATTGATTGATATGAGATTTCAAATTATTTTAGTTGTCATTAGAATATTGAATCGATGATTTCGCATCTATTTATAATCTTTTAGCTATATCTTTCAAACTTCTTAAGTTAAACATTATCTAAAATTAAGTAAGACAACTTATTAAAATCATGACTAAAGAATCAGATATTACACCGTATTCCGATCGCGTTAGTGATTCTTCTCCTGCCCCTGCTTCTAAATCAGTGCGGATGCGTCGGGTGGCTAATGCTCTCAAATGGTCTGGACTGGCTGGTTTCTGGATTCAAGTATTTCTAGCAGTAGTTTCCGCTCTTGCCCTAGCAGCAGCAATAATAAATGAAAAAGAAAGAAGTAGTCCTGGCGTTAGCTTTGGTTTGTTTTGTGCTGTTTGTGGTCTCATTTGCCTTATTGTCGGCACTTGTATTTCTTTCCGCTACAGCAAAATGGCAAGTAAATTTAATCGTTCTAATACCCCTCCCCCGAAGAAGTCTACTACCCTCAAGATTGTCCAAGTTGCTATTATTACTAGTTTAATTGGAACCTTGCTAACTATTTTTGGCGCACAAACCATTGCGGGAATTGTTCTTTCTAAAACTTTGTCTTTAGATCCAGGCGAATTTTTCAGTAGTCAAAGAGATACAAGATTTGTCAATTCTCTAGACCTCTTTATAATTCTTGCCTGCATCAATATTATTGCGGGGCATTTTGTGGGCATAGTTAGTTCTCTTTGGATTAATAGACAAATTGAACGTTAATCGATCAAAATTTGGAATAATCAACAATTAGTTACTATCAATCAATGCAACGTACTCGTCTTAACACTTTGGTCGGTATTACTGGCGATCGCCTGGAGTTATTATTTAGTAATCCTTGGCGACGTATTTCTTTGATCCTGATTAGCATTTTACTGGGATTTTTTATGGGTTCGGCAATTGTAACTACTGCTGGACAACGTGCCGTGTGGGATATTCCCGCGGCAGCTATTTTATTTGCCTTTACGGAGTTAATTAGTAAGTTGGTTTATGCTCGACGC
>CALLPS010000412.1 GCA_938015355.1 uncultured Pleurocapsa sp. | reverse complement strand
GGATACGTTAGAAGATTTAATAGTTTTATCTTTCGATCTTTTCTTAATCGCTCCTGTTTATATCCTCAGAAAACAGCAGATAAGATGTATCTGTCAAAAGTATTAAATAAAGATTAAAAACTAAATCTACTGGTGAGTAGTATCTTGTATTGCTGACAAAGCAAACAATTATACAATTCACAACCATCAAAAGATAGAGAATAAATTAGAGTAGAAATTCTTAACCAGAAAAACACAAAATAGACATAATCTAACCAGAGGAAGATAAAAGTAAAATAAATATTAAATAGAATAAATATGTACACTACTAAACTAGAGACTAACATATGTTATCTACATCAGAAAACTCCCTCGATTTATTCAAAATTTATACTAAAAAAATAGCGATCGCTGCCATTACAATTGCCTTGGTTATTTGTGCTTGGTCAAATCTTTTTCTCAGCATCAATATTAATGCAAATGCAGCAACTCTCGACGGTATTAGCGATCAAGTAGAAGGAAAGGTACAGCAAGATATTGGAACGAAAAGACGTGCCATCGGAGATATATTCGATAATCCTTCAGAAGAAGCAAAAGGGGTATTAACTCAAGCAAAAGGCAAAGCCAAGCAAGATATTGGTACTACTAAGAATAAGCTAAATGATGCTCAAGATACAGTAGAAGATGCTTCAGAAGGTTTTGTGGATTCTGTTAAAGATTTCTTTAATTAGTTGCCTAATTGATCTGTTTGAGGGAACCATCGACCACCGCAAAGCTGAGCAATTTATCTTTGGCAACTTCCTTGGCTTGATCGTCAGTACCCGTTTCAGTTTGATCCTCTGCAACCTGCTTGGGTTTTGTTTCTGGCTGAGGAAGGAAGGATTCCTTAAACTCTTCCCAACTGAGGGGAGGGGGTTCAGGCTTGCCAGCACCAAAAGTAATGTGGAATTTAATAATACCAAGAAAGTGGAATTCAGCCCGACCTGCAAATTCTGGACCCCAGATACTTAAGTCAGCGCCGATGCTGCCAGACACTTTTAAGCCACCAATATGAGCCGATACTCCAATTTCAATGAACATCTCAGCCTCGTAATGGAGAGGTTTCCAGACGATCAGAAAATCAGCGCCTACTTTCAGATAAGCGTATAGAAAGCCTCCTCCATCCCAACTAAGTTCAAATAGTCCTCCTGCCATTACAGCGACTGGAGTTAAGGCAAAGTAGATAGTACCTTTCGCTTCCACCATAGGATACATCGGCCAAGAGAATTGTAGCCGTTTGACCGCTGGATAGTAATCAGGTTTTTTGAAATGGGGATGATACCCTCCTACCGTTGCCACAAAATCTCCAGCTTTGGCCTTGGTTTGAAAGTCATCTTTAAACCAGAAGATAGCGGCAAATCCGCTATAAAGAAGAATACAAGACCCCCCAGAGGGTAATCCAAAAACGCGTAAATAAACAGCGATGGCTTATGGTCGATTAAAGTGAAGCCCCCCAGTGCGGCTATGGCAAATTCGCTCATACTTAGAGATGCTTGTCTCACAAAGTCCCCATCTAAATTGAGGAAGTCGGCACTTATTTTGGCGGGACCCTTCTTCAGATTGAATCCCATCCCTTTGAGGCTAAAGCCAAGGTCATGACTTTGGGTATTGTAGCTGGCACCTAATCCATAGAGTCTGAGACTCAAAACACTTAAGACTAGGGACGCATCGATACCTGCATCCATATCAATCAGAAACAGCATTTTAGATTTGCTGGAATACCTAAACCCGTCTATTAAACGATAAAGCGATCGCACTATCCTAAATCTAGAATGACCGCACTGACGAAGAACTTGATCATTTTTAGATAATTTTTAGTCATGGTAAGCTACTAAATGACAATATATAATATACTGCTATATTTCAATTTACTAGAGCTTTAAGCTTTAAGCTTTTTGATAAATTTTCCTCAGTATAATAAATAACCTCTCTATTGAAAAACGCCTACCATAAGACATTGACTCGAGAGAGGCTGCAAATTTAATCAATTAAAAAATTATTAACTAATGATTAACTAGTTAATCACCAAAAATTCATCTTGTCTCATGCAAATGTATTCTTTAGTAATTACGAGAAGAGCTCTCCATACGGCGATCTCCACCACCACCACGATTATTATTTTCACGAGGTCTGGCTTTATTGACTCTTAATTGTCTTCCCATCCAATCTGCACCATCCAAGCTTTCAATTGCCGCAGTTTCTTCTGCATCACTGCTCATTTCGACGAAACCGAATCCTCTGGGGCGACCAGTTTCCCGATCTGATGGCAGAGAAACTCTAGATACAGTACCGTATTCTTGAAAAACAGTCGTAAGATCTTCTTTAGTGACCTCGTAATTAAGATTGCCTACATAGATTGACATTTATTGTCTCCTGATTTGCGAAATTATTTTGAGATAAATATTTCGGAAGAAAGCTTGCCGATCTATGGATAGCCCTGGGGTTATGACACATTGAAACAAACGCGTCTTACCGAATTGAAATCTCTATTTTCTAGTACATTAACACAGTCGAATTAAAAGGATTCATAAAAAGATGGAAAACAATATTAAAAAATGATATCTGAATCAGATCTAATAACTAATTGTTGGATAAGAGATATTTTATTTGCCAATAAAAATCAGTAATCAATCGAGAATAAATTCGTATTATTGGACGTAATCTATGATACCTAATGGAACTAAACATAATGAATTACGACAGTTAGTAAGATCGCAACTGGAGTTATTACTAGACAGTGGCAATCTAAAAGGAGCAAAGTCCTTGTTGATTCCCGTACAGCCTGTTGATATTGCCGAAGCGATCGAAGGGTTACCAGAATCAAATCAACTAATTGCCTTTCGCTTACTGTCCAAGGCAGAAGCGATCGAAGTATATGAGTATCTTAATACTGATGTTCAACAGGCTTTAATTCAAGAATTTAAGCGCCAGGAGGTATTAGACGTTGTGGATAAGATGTCTCCTGATGATCGCGCGAGGATGTTTGATGAACTTCCCGCTAAGGTGGTGCGTCGTCTGCTGTCCCAGTTAAGTCCCAAAGAACGTCAAGCGACAGCAATTCTTCTCGGTTATGGGGAAGATACAGCAGGGCGCATTATGACCCCTGAGTATATTTCTCTCAAAGAGAATTTAACTGTTAGCCAGACTTTAGAAAGAATCAGAAACCTAGCTAATGCCTCAGAAATTGTTTACTATCTCTATGTCACCAATAATTCTCGTCAATTAAAGGGTATTGTCTCTTTAAGAGATTTGGTACTAGCAGCCATGGATACAACTCTGACAGAAATTATGACTCGGGATGTGGTTTTTGTTCATACTGACACTGATCAAGAAGAGGTTGCTCGAACTATCCAACGCTACGATATTTTGGCATTGCCTGTAGTCGATAGTGAGGAGCGCTTAGTTGGCGTTGTTACCGTCGATGATGTAATCGATGTTATTGAACAAGAAGCCACTGAAGATATCTATGCTTTAGGTGGGGTACAGTCTGATGGAGATAATTATTTTCAAACTAATTTGTTAACGGTTGCTCGTCGTCGAGTAGTTTGGCTATTTATCTTGTTGCTGACTAATACTGTAACTGGAACAATTATTAATTCTCAAGAGGATTTACTAAAGCAGGTGGTAAGTTTGGTAGCATTTATTCCCTTATTGACTGGTACAGGCGGTAACGTAGGGGCGCAATCTTCCACCGTAGTAATACGGGGTTTAAATACCGAAGAGATTAAAAACATGGGGGCGGGAAAAGTTGTCTTTCGTGAAGCAGCAGCAGGAATCTTGTTAGGGCTGATCTTAGGAACAATGGCGACTATCTGGGCGTATTTTCTGCTTAAAGGAAATCTTGCGGTGGCTTTATCGGTGGGAATTAGTCTAGTTGCGATCGCTCTTTTAGCTTCTGTGGCGGGTTCGGCTCTACCTTTTCTATTTCGTTCCCTGGGCTTAGATCCCGCTCTTATGTCTGCACCTTTTATTACTACCGCCGTCGATGTTCTGGGCGTACTAATCTATTTCTATATCGCGCGCACAATTCTGGGATTATAACTGTTGCCCTCAAGGATTAGCTCCTAAAGTCGCGTCACTGTTGATGTTATGCCCTTGTCTATCACGGACATTGTCCTAAAGGATATGTTATGCCCTTGTGGCTTGCCCGAACATGGGGGTGCACCTTCGGATATGCCCTTGTCTATCACGGATACCGCGACCCATATGGCTTGTCCGAACATGGGGGTACTGTTAACTGATTCAAGGATGAATTGTACCATCTGGCATCACAGTTCCTTTCCAATTAATACTACTTAAGACACTATTTTTCAGATTAGCGCCTCTTAAATTTGCTCCTCGTAAATATACATCAACTAAGCTGGCATTTTGTAGA
>CALLPS010000411.1 GCA_938015355.1 uncultured Pleurocapsa sp. | reverse complement strand
AGAGATTAAGCAACGACCAGAATTTGAAGATCTGCCAATCGCCATGCTAACTTCTCGTAGTAATGAAAAACATCAGAAGCTAGCCTTTAACTTAGGAGCATCAGCTTATTTCACCAAGCCATATAATGAGCAAGAACTGTTGGAAAAGCTGGCAGAAATAACTAAGTAATTTACCGTCGATTTGGGTTCAAAGCCTACTCTTTTAGGGATACTTACTTGTAGTATTTAGTATTTAGTATTTAGTATTTAGTTAGCTACTAATAACTAATAATACTAAATCCGCTTGGGCTTTGGTAGTGTTTAATTTATTCATAATAGTTTTTTCATGAAATTCAGAATAACTATTACTCGTTATATGCGGAGCGGTATCCTTTAGGACTCGTTACTCGTTACTCATTACTCATTACTCATTACTCATTACTTAATTTTTTAAGTAACCTATACGAAACGGATTTAGTATGAGAACCAAGTTGGGACAAAAAAGTGAATGGAGAAACTACAAAGCAATTAAGATTCACGAGCGAGGGGGAATGGCATTTTTTCAAGACAATCAGAGTTTAATCAAATGGGTTAATCAGCAGCCTCTGAGTGCCAATATTAGCTGTTTAGGGGATGGGCATGATGGAGTTTGGAACATCGTCGAACAGATTGGGAGCGAACATCAAAGAAGAGAAATTTTAGACTGGTATCATTTAATGGAAAATCTCCACAAGGTAGGAGGCAGCAACCAAAGGCTAAGGCAAGCCAAAAACTTTCTGTGGCAGGGTTTAGTCAATGACGCGATCGCAGTTTTTGACGATTTGAAGAAAAAGCGGTGCGACCCCGCTGGGGTTTCCCCAGCATGGGAACGCGCACCAAGACAACAGGCAAAAAATTTTCAGAATTATCTTCGTAAACATAGATTTAGAATTCCTGATTACCAACTTTACCAAGAGCTGGGTATTTGTATTGGTTCGGGTTCAGTAGAATCTTGGATTAAACAGATAGGTTCAAGAGTCAAGATTGTTGGCGCGCAATGGAATCGAGATAATGTGTCTCAAATGTTAAAGCTTCGCTGTGCATATTTAAATCACAATATTTGCTTAAGTATTTGTGCTTAGTCAAAAAGTGGGATGCTCCCAGTCAAAGTTCTGTAAGAATTCAATTGTATTTATTTGCTGTTCTAGATTCTGGATAATTAGCTACTTCTGAGCAATGCTCATTCTCCTGATTTCATATTTCTTCTGTATTTCATCTATGGGGCTGCTGAATGTGGGTTCTAAAGCATTGTTCAGTGCCGTGCCGTAAAGCGTTGCCGTCCCGTGTGACGGAAGATTCAATTGTTTCTTCGCCGCCAGGCCCTAAGATTAGCTCTTTTCCTAGCTCTTGCCTCTCTCCGCTGTTGTTGCTGTTTAGCAGCATAATCAGCCGCATTACGCCGTTCACGCCCTGCATCATAAGCATAAATTCCATATCGATCAAGATACCGTTCACGATACTTACGATAAACCATATTGCTAACCCCCACAGAGTTCCAGGTATTATCAGCAATAAGATCAGGAAAAGCTGCCAGAGCTTCTAAGTACTTAGATCTATCCGAGAGACGATGAATAATTTTAGCAATTAGCTTGCATACAGCTTCAGGTTGAGAAACTACCTGAAACTCACTGACCCTAAGCACGATCCAGCCCCTTTCTACCAAGTATTTATTGCGATTACGATCTTTAGCATTATCCGTGCAGTGATGAGGCTGCTTAAATTTACCTTCATAAGGCTCATCCACTTCTAAATCAATACCAATTCCTGTAGTCGGCTCAATAATCGAGAAATCCGTTGTGTAACCGACTTTAGTACCTTCTATGGCAAAATACTCTTCACCAATTTGACAGTCGCTAAAATACTGATGCAAAAACTTAGCTAAATGAGCTTCACTTACTCCTTTAGGAGCTTCTATTTTTATCTCTCCCCGTTGGAGACGATTTCCCACTGTAATACCAGAACGAACAGTCGGTAAACGCCTAATCTTTCCCAGGAGCTCATTACGCAAAATTACCTGACGACGCAGTTTCTTAGCTTGTTCCTGTCGCAACCGTTCGTTATTAGCACGATTATGCTTCCAGTAAAGTTCCTCAAACCGTTGTTTGTCCTGCTGCTGAATGGAACGACAGTAATCGATAATCTTTAAACCACCCCATCTCCCCAACAAGAAAAAAATCAATATTATTAGCCACAACAATAATTCTGAGGAATCAATCCCCACAAACAATCTAGAGACAAATACAAACAGTAATAAAGCTAAAATCCCTAAAAATAACTTATGTAAAAACCACTCAATATGCTGTAGTTGAGTTTGAGTAAAAGTACGACGACGAACAGTCGGTACAAAAGACGGCGACACAGATGAGGCAAAAGTTTGACTAGTCTTGCCCTTACTTTTGAGATAGTCTAAAACAAACTCTGGCAAAATCAATACAGGATAAGTATCAAGACTCATCATAAATGTGCGTTTGGAGACCCCTAGCTTCAGATATGGGGAGTTCGGGCGGTCAACAGCGTGAATGCGATTCACGCTTACGCCCTCAAAACGCACCAATAAACAAAATGGAACGTAGTGACTCCTTATATTAGATAACTAGGCTTTACAAGGTAATCAATTCGCTGTACAGTAACTCTGTAAACGAAAACAGCAATTATCCTAAAGGACTTGCACTCGAATGGGTGCTTGCACCCTAAAGGGCACTTGTCCTCGTATGGGGATAAACCCGAACATGGGGGTACCGCTCCGCATATGTACGCCACTCAAAAAAATCAACTCAGAAGACTTAGCCAGCAGGAGTTCAACGCCCTGACTGCCTTGTGTCGCTTGAGTAAAAACCTTTTTAACGTGGCACTGTACGAATCTCGACAGTATTTCTTTACTGAAAGAAAACGTCTGAGCTATGAATCTAACTACCATATATGCAAGTTGAACGAGAATTATCGGCTGCTTAATACCGATATTGCTCAACAAACAATGAAGGTAGTAGATAGGAGCATGAGGTCTTTTTTGGGACTGCTCAAAGCTATATCTATTGGACGCTGCGAACAGAAGCCACAATTGCCTAAATACCTGCCCAAAGAAGGATATTTTCCTTTGATTATTCCGAGAATTAGACTTAAAGATGGGGTATTCGTTATACCCATGTCTAGAGAGTTCAAGAAGGAGTATGGGGAGGTAAAAATCCAATTGCCAGAAAGGCTTCAAAGTAGAAAAATCAAGGAGGTACGAATACATCCAAAGTACTCTGCTCGATGGTTTGAGATTGAGTATATATATGAAGACGAGAAAATAGAAACATCTGTAGATCCTAATAAGGCTATTGCTTTGGATTTGGGAGTTGATAATCTGTGTGCTTGTATCGATACTGATGGGCATCAATTTTTGATTGATGGTAAACGACTTAAAAGCATTAATCAGTGGTACAACAAACGCAATGCTCAACTGCAATCTAAAAAAGATCGGGCGACCCCGCGTCCCACGGGATACCGCTCCGCATATCGGCGTGAGACGCAAGGCTTGCCCGAACATGGGGGGAACGCGCCCGATAAGCAGGGTATTAAATTTTTTACAACCAAGCAAGCTAGGCTCTATCAGTGGCGTAATAACTGTGTTAGAGACTATTTGAACAAAGCAGCGAGAATAATAATTAATCACTGCATAGAACATCAAATAGGTAAATTGGTAGTTGGATACAATCCAGGTATCAAACAAGAGATTAATATCGGACGCTCTAATAATCAGAACTTTGTTCAAATTCCGTTTTGGCAACTGAGAAGAAAACTTGAAGCACTTTGTTCTAGGTATGGAATTGAATATCTTGAACAAGAAGAAAGTTACACTTCCAAGGCTAGCTTTTACGACCAAGATGAAATCCCTGTATACGATGCCCACGACTCCACCAAACATAAATTTTCTGGCAGGAGAGTAATACGTGGATTGTACAGGACAAAGGATAAGCATCTAGTTTCGAGCGATATTAATGGCAGTGCCAATATTTTGGCTAAATGTATACACGGACTGGAGAGGACGCGATGCCTGGGGTCTCCCCAGGCATTTCAGCCGTCCGTTTACCAGCGAGTGAGTAGCGGGTTTTTGGCGAACCCTCTAAGAGTCAATATTTCTTAGGAATCCCCTTGCTTTAAGTTGTTTGAGCGAAAGCGAAATCAACTGTAGCTATGGGGAGCGTCAAATCTTCGGATTAATTTTACTCGCCATGGATTTGGGAGCAATTACTTAACTTTTCTTCATAAAACTAGCAGGTTTTATAGGTTTAAATACTCAGATTAATGATGAATTAAGATTCCAACAGCATAAAATAAGCAATTTACTTAGAAAATCATAAATATAATGTCAAAAATCTTTAAATAATATTAAGATATAACAATAATGAAATAACTCTAAGTAGGAAAAGTTTTTTGCCTGACCTCAACCTTGACCGTAATTTAAGGCATTCCTCTCTAGAACAAGAGCAAGAAAATCTAGTAGCAGCGATCGCCTTGCGAATTCGACAATCTCTAGATTTGTCAGTGATTCTGGAGCAAACAGTGGCTGAGGTTAGACAATTATTGCAAAATGATCGAGTGCTAATCTACCGTTTTGAACCAGATTTGAGTGGGGTGATTGTG
>CALLPS010000410.1 GCA_938015355.1 uncultured Pleurocapsa sp. | reverse complement strand
TAAATATAAATTTTAAATATAAATATTTTGCATGAAAATTAGTCAGGACAAAATTGCCTATACAACTTATATATTAATTGGTTTAAATCTACTAGTCTATGGACTAGAAATTAAACTAGGAGGAAGTCAAAGCTCCTTGGCATTAGATCGTTTGGGGGCATTGATTCCTGAGAAAGTTTTAGCAGGAGAGTTGTGGCGATTAGTCGGTGCTAATTTTCTCCATTATGGTCCATTCCATTTAGCAACCAATATGTTGTCACTTTTTGTTGTGGGGCGTTTGATTGAATTAAGCTTGGGAGTGAAATCCTATCTGACAATTTACCTATTTAGCGGGATCGGCTCTATGCTAACTTTTACTCTGTTAGCTTTCAGGCTGGGATTAAATAATACCTTTCTGGTTGGTGCTTCCGCCGCAATTATGGGATTAATTGGGGCAATTTTAGCTATCTCTCTGCAAATCTGGCTCAGAAAAAGACATTCGATTACTGCCAAACGTCGATTGCAACAGATTATTTTAATTATTATGATTCAGTTTATTTTTGATAATCTAATTACACAAGTTAGTTTTCATGCACATTTATTTGGCTTTATTATCGGCTTTTTGATTAGCAGTGTTTTAGTTTTTGTTAAATTTAATTTAAAGCGAACCTGATCAAGTAATAGAACTCGACACCCATTTAATTTATCTTTGATATTTCATCAAAAAATGTTTGAGAGTAAAAGAGCCTAAGAAATCAATCGGGTGGGCAATTTGCCCACCCTTAAAGTATGGAAACGATCTAGAAGCTTTTATTAACCAATTTTGAGTAATTCTACGTCAAAAATCAACGTGGCGTTGGGAGGAATTACACCGCCAGCACCTCTAGCACCATAACCTAATTCTGGAGGAATAATTAAAGTGCGTCTTCCTCCCACTTTCATATCAGCAACTCCTTCGTCCCAACCTTTAATGACCTGACCAACGCCAATTTTAAAAGAAAAAGGACGATTGCGATCGCGAGAACTATCAAATTTGCTACCGTCTTCTAAGGTTCCTGTATAGTGAACTGTAACATTTTCGCCTGTTTGGGGAGATGCACCATCACCCTCCTCAACAACGAGATATTTTAGTCCTGAGTCTGTAGTAGTAGCATTCGTTAAATCCATGGATTCCTCTGATGAAATATTATTTTGAGCGATTAATTGGGAATTAGTACTAGGCTGTTGGATCTCTGATGCGATCGCTTGTTGTGCAGAGCTATTGTCCATGAAAGCAGAAAAGACAAGTACTAATCCACACGTGACAACCACAGCAATACTAATCAAGATTTCGTTACTCAATTTTTTGACCACCTGTTTACTGTATCCTTTTTAAAATTACTCCAGAGATATTGTACAAGCGATTAGGGATCAGCTTTTAGTTTAAATGTCATGTAGATGTTATACACTAATTAAACTCTTCTATTCTCGGTTGTTTTGTAAAATGATAATCTCCTCGCCAATTACGGGATTACGAGCGACCAATGTTCCCGCATTATCTTTAAGTTCTAATTGCTGGAAGCTAAATTTACGAGAGCGATTGAGCATCTGATTCGCTATTTTATTTTGGCGTGATTCACTAAGTTCGTACCATTCATCTGTCACATTTACCAACAAACTATTTTGCAGCAAATTAACTTGAGCTGAGTCGATTAACTCTGTCGGGTAATCTTGAACTAGTTTGGTAATCTTATTGTTGATCGCCGCAACTAAATTTTGTTCTGGGGTAAGCTCCAACTCTGGTTCAATTTTCACCAGCTTTAAATTTTTCGCTCTGCCAGGAGATTCTAAATTGTCAGGAATCAAGATTTCAGTAGGATCTTCTGGGACTAAATTAATCGATTCCTCAGCAGAAGATAAGTCTTTTAGAGGGAGACTCTCCGAAAGGGCAGGAGCATCAATTGAGGGAGTTATTAAATTATTCTGTTGCTCTCTAGCTAACTCGGAATTCTCTAAATTAGTAGCAAAGTCTGGAGTCAATTCAGATGAAGAGATGATAGCTGGTTGTCTTGGTAGCCAAAACCAGAAGATTGCAGCGAGAATAATGGCGATCGCTGTAATGCCGACGATAATCCAAGTTACATTTTGCTTTTTCTTAACTTTAGTCCCCTTAAGCTCTTTTGGCTGCTGATCAGAGTTATTTTGACTAACTTTTGGAGAAGCTTCCGTCTCAGCCATTTCTGGCTCTGATTTAGTTTTTGCTGCGGTGGCAGGAGTCTCATCCAACCCAGGAGGAGCCGTTTTTTCTGGCACAGGAGTCACCGCATCTGCTAATTCCTGAGTAGTAGCTAGTAGGGTATTAATCGAGTCCGAAGAAGGGATTGGTGCCGAACTTTTACTGATTCCCTTGATAGTTTGTTCCAGTCGGTCGATACTATCATTCAACAGTGCAATGGTCTCAATTTTAGATAATGACGCGTCGCTATTTTCCTCTGACTCTTGGTCAAAGATAGGTTGTTCTTTGTTTTCTGCTGATTCCATAACTTAATACATAACTCAATAAATATATTACCTACTCGCAATTAATATTGGCTCAACTACTGCATTTCTTAGCAATTACAACTAAATCTTAGTTTTTCACGTTACCCTAGTTCGCGTTACCCTAGATTGAAAAATCTAATTCTTAAACTATAACTATATTATCTAAGTAAAAAAACTTTAACCTAAGCGAGTGAAACAGATTCCCCCCGTCGATTTAACTCGACAGTATCAACTAATTAAAGAAGAAGCTAACTTAGCTGTACTCGATATTCTTAACTCTGGACGCTACATTGGTGGCGAAGCAATTGCTACCTTTGAGCAAGAATTTGCTAATTACGTTGGAGTTACTGAATGTGTTAGCTGCAACTCTGGGACTGATGCACTCTTTTTAGCCTTAAAAGCTCTGAACATAGGAGCGGGAGATGAGGTAATTACTACTCCTTTCAGCTTCTTTGCGACTGCTGAGGTGATTAGTCGGGTAGGGGCAAAACCAATATTCATTGATATTGACCTGAATACATTTAATCTTAATTTAGCTCACATTGAGCAGGCAATTACCCCCCGCACCAAAGCTATTTTGCCTGTACATCTTTTTGGTCAACCTGTTGATATGACCAAATTAATGGCGATCGCTGAGGCTCATGATCTGTACGTGATTGAAGATTGTGCTCAGGCTGCTGGTGCTGCTTGGGGAGAAGATAAAATTGGCAGTATTGGACATGTGGGCTGTTTTAGCTTTTTTCCGACTAAAAATTTAGGAGCCTGTGGTGATGGCGGAGCGATTACTACTAATGATCCAGCGATCGCTAAACAAATGAGAATTCTCAAAGAACATGGTTCTCCTTCCCGCTATCGACATGACTTTATTGGCATCAATAGTCGGATTGATGCGGTACAAGCCGTAATTTTAACGGTGAAACTGCGCTATCTCGACCATTGGAATGAGCAACGCCAGAGAGCCGCAGCATACTACCAAGAACTCTTACAGAGTATTAGCTCCCTGAAATTGCCTCAAGCTTTGAGCGGGGGAATTAGTGTCTGGAATCAATACACAGTATGTATTAGCGATCAGCAATCCCCTCCCCAAGAAAAAAGAGAGCTTGTCAAGCACAAATTGCAAGACAAAGGTATAGTTTCCATGATTTATTATCCGATCCCCTTACATTTACAGCCTGTATATCAAGATTTAGGCTATCAAAAAGAGCAGCTACCCATAGCGGAGAAAGCTGCCCGAGAAGTATTATCTCTACCGATGTTTCCTGGTATCTCTGAAGTGGAACAAGAGCGAGTAGCTTATGCTCTCAAAGACTGTTTACTAGAAGCATAAGCTTTGGTCATAACTAGCTGATAACAGGTACCTGACTGCGGGATAAAGCCTCCACTAGGCTACGTACCGCAGCTACCATTGCCACCTCGCTATCTAGTTGGTTAATTGCCGAACCAACTCCAATTCCTGCTGCTCCTGCTGCGATCGCCATGGGAGCTGTTACGCTAGATAAACCAGAAGCGCAGAGTACTGGAATATCTACGGCACGGGAGATGCTGTAGGCAGCAGCTAATGTGGGGGCTGCCTTTTCAATTAGCCCCTTCACTCCAGGGTTAACTGGTTGAATGCTGGTACCACCTTCAGTTTGAATAATATCTGCCCCAGCTTGAACTAATTGCTCTGCCAGTTGAACTTGTTCATCCAAAGCTAAAATGTGGGGCACCGTCACCGACAGCGTAATGTTGGGTAATAAGGCACGAGTTTGTTGAGTCAATTCCAAAACTTCGAGAGCTTCAAATTTTCTTCCCTGACTATAAAAACTGTCGAAATTACCAATCTCAACCAAATCTGCCCCCGCGTTAACCGCACTGACAAATAATTTTGGTTCGACGGCGGAAACGCAAATGGGCAGATCAATTAGATCACGAACAGTTGCCGTTAAACGAGGATCGGCAGCGATATCAACAAAAGTCGCCCCACCTGCTGCGGCTGCTTTTGCTACTGCTGTAACTTTTTCCTGGTCGAGGTTATTTAAGCCGCTAATTACTTTGAGGGCATTTTTCTTGGTCAAAGCTTTGGCTAGCTTAGGATGTACTGTCATATTTACTTCCTTAGATTCTTGAATCTGAACTAATTTAAGTTCCAACTTGATCATCTTAAACTGACATCTTGCGACCGTAGAATAAGATAATTGAAGGTTCTTATC
>CALLPS010000409.1 GCA_938015355.1 uncultured Pleurocapsa sp. | reverse complement strand
TTAAGGAGTAAGACTTTTGTTAGATCAACAAGCAAAAAAAACCATGCTACGCAAAATTCCCCATGGACTATACATCTGTGGAGTTAAACAAGGGTCAGAAATGAACGGTTTTACCGTTAGCTGGTTGATGCAATCATCTTTTGAACCACCTTTAATTGTCAATTGTGTCAAAAAAGGGACAACATCTCACGAAATGATTAAAAATACTTCGGTATTTGCCATTAGTTTCCTGGAGGCAGGACAAAAAGATTTAGCAGCATCTTTCTTCAAGCCCAAAACTCGCGTTGGCAACAAATTTGAGAATGTAGAATTTTATGAGGGAGAAGCAACGGGCTGTCCCATCATTAAGGACTCTTTGGGTTATGTAGAATGCAAAGTAGTGGGCACCGTAGAAGAGGGAGACCATACTGTCTATGTGGGAGAAGTAATCGCCTCTGGTATCCATCGAGAGGGAGATCAGCTTTTACTATCCAGCACTGGTTGGCAATATGGCGGCTAGATTTTTCGGCGTTGCATCTTCATGAGGGGACTTGGGGACAGGGGTGAATCATTAATCTTCTTTTCATCTGAATTATCTCGCAGTTATGCAATGCCAATTTCTCTTCAGCAATGCTCTTGAGGAATTCTGTTAGGGAATTAATTTATTAGTCAAAGCGACGGCACCACTAATAATTTTAGCCAAAGCAGAAGGTGCTTCCAGGGGTAAGTTATGTCCACCAGAAACGACAACTTTGGTGGCATTAGGCATGGCTTCCTGTTGTTTATTTAAGTCTTCGAGGCGATTGAAGTTACTTTTGTCCCCATAAACCAAGGTAATTGGCACTTTGATTTTATTTAATAGTTTTAAGTAGCGCGATCGCCCGATACCATTTAAGCTAATGCCTGTCCTCGTCCGTAGCAATGGCTCCCAGCGCCATCTCACCCCACCTTCACAGGGTTCGGTAATTCTTTCCGCTAATAGCTTGGCTAGGGCAGGAGAAATAGCAGGAGTAGCTCTTCGCAAACGTTCCGCAGCGGTTTTAATATCAGGAAATATGGGATGCTCTGGGGGTGCTGCCATACTATTGAGCTGATTAGCTAAAGTAGTCGTGGGATCTTCTTCTTCGCTATAGGTAGGCAAAATAGTTTCTACGAGAACAATATTTTTGATACTTTGGGGGCGAATAGTGGCAAATATTGCTCCTAGTACTGATCCCAGGGAGTGTCCTACTAAAATAAAGGCTTTTCCTGCTAAATTCTCGACGATCGCGTCAATATCTCCTAAAAAGTCAATTAGGTTATAGGAGCCGCCTTTACCCACGCGATCGCTCCTGCCATGTCCCCGTAAATCGGGAGCAATCACTCGATAGCCTTTTTGTGCCAAGCGAATTGCTACCTCAGACCAAGCTGCACCCTGTTCTAAAATACCGTGTAAGCAGAGGACTAAGGGTCCTTCTTCTGGGCCCCAGGTACATAAACAGATTTTTAATCCTCTGATGGTAATCAGGGTTTCTTCCATCAAGAGATCGACTACATCGCCATTGGCTTCTAGGGCAAGTTGATTCTCTTGAGGGAGTTGGTACTGAAGTTGCTGGGCTAACTGTTGGCTATAGGTACCTAAAACAGCAGGTAGTTTAATCTCCTTCCAGGTTGATCCTAGTTGGGCATCAATCTGCTGATGATTGAGAAAATTGGGGTCTCCTAAAGACATGGCAGTGTCGCTAACACCATCGGTCATGCGATCGCCTTGATAGGGAGTTAGTACTGCTTGGTCAAAAGGAATCTCAAGGAAATCACAAATACCCGTTAAGACTTCTTGGGGTTTACTTACTAAGTCTTCGTAATAGACTCGATGATAGCGTTCGGGATCGATATCTTGAGCAAAGTTAAGAATGTTTTGATTGCTTTCGCGCCAAATTAATTCCGCTAGTTGATAGGGATCAGCCGCACCAGAGCTAATTAATTTATCCATCCGCATTCTGGCAAAGGATTCAATTACGGAATAGGGATGGCGCACTAAATGGATATATTTTGCCCCATCAAAGATCGCTTCTGCTTTGTCTAAGGTGTCGCGGTTACTGGCATAAGTCGGAGACTTGTCTACTAATAAGCGATCGCCTGCTAGTTGTTGTAGTTGCTGATATACTTCGGCAATCGATAAGTTTTGCTCAATTAACTGCTGGACTAATTCCTGACTTTGGGCTGCATCAAGGTCTTTTAACGCCATAAATGCTCGTTTTAAACCTTCTCCTAGCTGAGATACACCTAATTCTTGTTCTCGCTCTGCCATGGTATCAAAAGGCAGTAAGTGTAATTCGGGAGGAGAGGATAAGTCAGGGTGTCCCGCCAGCATAACTCGTAGTAAAGTGGAGCCAGAGCGAGGGCTAGAGAGAATGAACGCCGCAGGGGATAATTTTTGTTTAAATAATTTAGTTTTGGTTGAAGAGTTGGGCTTTTTAGTTTCTATCGCCGTCTGGGGGTGAGCGGTGGCAAATTCCGTGGCTAAATAGGCTGCTAAATCACTAATCTGGGGACGCTCATAAAATTCCCTGGGATAAAGAATTAATTGCAAATCAGTTTTGAGTTGATTGATCGCTTCCATCACCATCAGAGAGTCCATCCCCAGATCCAGCAGACTATCATTAATCGATAAATTAGCTGGTTTTATTTGCAGGATTTCGGCGATCGCCCGTTGTAAATAGTCGGTTAAATATGCAGGGCGTTGTGCAGGGGAAGTTGCCAGTAATTGATCAAAGATTTTGGTCTGAAGTTGATCCGTTGTCGAGGTAACTAACTGAGCAAAATAGTTAGACTGTTGTAGATAAGGGAATTTTTTACTTAAAAGATTCCAATCGGCACTAATTACTCCTACTTGAGTTAGGGGAGTTGATTCTGCTGCTAAGATTTGTTCTAAGGCTTTTAACCCAGCTTGGGGTTTAATTAAATCCAGTCCTTTGATCTTAAAACCTTGGTCAACTGCCATGCCACTATCTCCCCAGGCACCCCAGTTGATACTTAAGGCGGGTAAATTCTGACTATGACGGTAACGAGCGATCGCATCTAACCCAGCATTAGCCACCGTGTAATTGCTTTGTCCTGGGGAGCCAATTAAGGAAGCGACAGAAGAAAACATGACAAAGAAGTCTAAGTCGATGTTTTTGGTTACTTGGTGTAAATTCCAAGCCCCTGTAACTTTGGGGGCAATTACTTGATTAAATCTTGACCAGGTTTGTCCCTGTAATAAGCCATCGTCTAGTAACCCTGCGGCGTGGATGATTCCCCTTACTTGAGATGGGGAGATGGGGGGTTGGGGGGTTGGGGGGTTGGGGATAATTTGTTTGACAGCTTGATAATCAGTAATATCAGCTTGAGCAATATTTACTTTAATGCCCTGTTGCTCTAATTGATTTATTACTTCTTGTGCCGCTGGGGAGGGTTTACTTCTGCCCACCAGAATTAGATTCTTCGCTCCTTGACTGACTAACCATTGAGCAACCTGTAAGCCTAATGAGCCTAACCCTCCTGTAATTAGATATGAGCCATCAGGATTTAATGCCAAAGTTTTACTTGAGTTAAGATCTGCTCTTTGTAAACGGGGGACATAAAGCTGATCTTCTCTGATCGCGACCCGATCTTCTTGGCTTTGGTGAGTAATAACTTGGAGTAAACTATCCACTTCCTGAGTATCAGGCTTGATAGCCAAATCTACAATCCCACCCCAGTATTCAGCATGCTCCATAGCGATCGCTGTAGCCAATCCCCAAAGACAGCTTGAAGCAACAGCATTACTAGTTAGATCCCTCGCCACTGCTTGATTTCCTCTGGTAGTTAGCCAGATAGGTGCAGTTACCGAATTCGCGATCAAAGCCTGTAGCAGATTTAAAATATTAGTACAGTGTTGCTGTTGATAGTTATTCAGATCAGCAATAGTTTCTGAGGGGGGATTATCTAAACCTGTTAGATAGATAATCTGGTCTACATTTTGATGCTGAGAAAATATTTGATTCAGATTACTCGAATTGAGATAGCGATCGCCAATTACGACAACTTGTTGCTGCTGTTGCTGTAATTTGGTTACAAGTTGACCTTCCAGACCGTTTTTGTTAGCAATATTATCAGTAAAAATCAACCAAGTTTGTGTTAACTCTTGATTGTTGTTTAATTCTTCTGCATATACTTGCCACTCTACTTGATAAAAATCAGGTTTTTCAGACTCCTGCTCCCCTGGCAAATATACTTTGATTTTACTATTGCTAGACTTAGTTTCTTTGGTCAACCAGTAGCTTTGTCGCTGAAAAGGATAAGTGGGTAAAGCAATTTTTTCTCTGTTTCCTGGGAAAACTTGCTCCCAGTTAACATCTACCCCTTTAACATAAAGACAACCGAGGCTTTGTAATACTTGCTGCCAATCTTTTTTGCGGGGACGTAAACTAGGTAGCCAAGAATTATCAGCTTTACCATCCAGGGCTAGGGTAGAGCGTCCCATGCCTAGTAAAATCGGTTTTGAACCTACTTCTAAAAAGATATTACAATTTTCTTGTTGTAAAGTTTTCATGCCATCAGCGAAGCGCACGGGAGCAACCACATGATTGATCCAGTAGTCTGGGGTGGCAATTTCCGAGGTAGCGAGGTTTCCTGTAACGTTCGAGATTAGTTTTACTTGGGGCAGCTGATAATTAATCGACTGAGCAACGGTACTGAATTCCGACAAAATAGGCTCCATTAGCGGAGAATGGAAAGCGTGAGAAACCTTGAGTTGCTTACTCTTGATGCCCTGAGCCTCAAACTTGCTAATTACTTCTTGGACAGCGGCCGTCGCTCCCGAAATCACAAGACTCTGGAAACTGTTAATAGCAGCGATCGCTATCTCTGACTCAAAAGCTTCGATGCTAGACCTGACAGTAGTTTCATCGGCAAACACCGCATACATATCCCCGACTTGAGCCAAGTTTTGCATCAGTTTACCCCTTGTGGCAACCAATTTTAGGGCATCAGCTAAACTAAATACCCCTGCCACTGTAGCAGCTACATATTCTCCAACACTATGTCCGATGAGTGCTGCGGGTTTAACGCCCCAGTTGAGCCACATCTGTGATAGGGCATATTCCAGAGCAAAAATTGCTGGTTGAGTATAAATAGTCTTGTTTAACCAGGAGGAGGGATGAGGACTGAAGGAGGAAGGAGCTGCGGCATATAAAATTTCTAGTAGAGAATAATCTAAATAGTCATCAAGAATTGCGGCACAGTGATCGATCGCCGCTTTAAATATTGGTTGAGTTTGATATAGCTGATAACCCATGTTCACATATTGCGAACCCTGCCCAGTAAAGAGAAAAGCGGTCTGATTATTCTGACTAACCTGACCACAAACAATCTTTTTGTTTGCCCCTCCCGCCGTGAAATTCGCTAGTTGTTTTTGTAGTTGGGCTTTCGAGTCAACAGCGATCGCCATACGATAGTTAAAATGGCTCCGCCCCACATTTGTCGTATAACAAATATCAGCTAAAGAAACTTCTAAATTATTCGCCAAATTATTCGCCAAGTAATTCTGATAACTTGAGACCAAATCTTGTAAAGCATCCTCAGTCTTCGCCGACAGAGTGAGTAGCTGTAATGAAGATTCATTTATTTTATTTTCTCCCCGACTCCCCAAATCCCCAATTTCCCTATCAGAATTGGATGAATCGGCGATGATTACATGGGCATTAGTACCACCAAAGCCAAAAGAGCTAACCCCCGCATATCGCTCCAAACCCTGCCAAGGCTGCAACTGCTGGGGAATAGAAATTTTTGTCTCTGCTAAATCTATCAGGGGATTTAATTCCTGGAAGTGCAAATTAGGTGGAATAGCTTGATGTTGTAAACACAGCACCGTTTTAATTAATCCTGCAATTCCCGCCGCTGCTTCCAGATGTCCAATATTAGTTTTCAGTGAACCCAGATAACAGGGTTGCGATCGCTCTTGACCCAAAACAGCCTTGAGAGAATTAACTTCGATCGGATCTCCCAAAGAAGTCCCCGTGCCATGGGATTCAATGTAGCTAAGTTCCCCAGGAGCAAGATTTGCATTTCCCAAAGCCTGACGGATTACTGCTTGTTGAGATAGCCCATTAGGAGCCGTCAAACCATTACTGCGTCCGTCTTGATTAATTGCTGAACCCTTAATTACTGCCAGAATGCGATCGCCATCCCGTTGGGCATCAGTTACTCGTTTGAGAATTACGACCCCACAGCCTTCCCCACGGACATAACCATCCGCTGCTGCATCGAAAGTTTTACACCGTCCATCTTCTGCCATCATCCCTGCTAGGGAAAAGGTTTGAGTAAGTTCAGGAGAGAGCATCAAATTAACCCCTCCTGCGATCGCCTGATCGCATTCTCCTGTTTTTAAACTCTGACTCGCTAAATGTAATGCCACCAGAGACGAAGAACAAGCGGTATCTACAGCCAGAGAAGGGCCCTTTAGGTCTAATAGATAGGAAAGACGATTTGCTGCGATGCTATGGGCATTTCCTGTGCCTACATAAGCATCAACATTTACACCATAGTGAAATCTTAACTGGGAATAATCACTACTACTGATACCAATGAATACTCCAGTGTTACTACCAGCTAAATTCTTATTAGCAACTGCGGCATTTTCCAAAGCCGACCAGCTTACCTCTAAGAAGAGTCGTTGCTGAGGATCAATACTTTGGGCTTCTCGGGGCGTAATGCCGAAAAACTGTGGATCGAATTTATCGACATCATCAATAAAACCACCCCAACTGGCATCTGTCCAGCGATCGCTATTACTAATAGCATCTTTTCCATCTCGTAATAGTTGCCAAAATTCCTCAGGATTATTTGCCCCAGGAAATCGACAACTAATACCGATAATGGCTATTTCTGACTGTTGCTGGGGAAGTGAGACATCGGAAATGGGAGATGAAGCATGGGGAGTGGATTTAGTTGATTGAGATAAGTAGGCAGCAAGTTCAACAATATTGGGATAGTCGTAAACGATAGTAGGAGAAAGCTTAATATCGAGCCAGTCTTCTAAATCTGCCGAGAGACTTACTGCTGCTAAAGAGTTTAAACCAGAACTAGCAAAAGGTTCATTAATATCTATCTCTGAAGCAGATATGTTCAAACGCTGTGCCAAAGTGTCAACTAACCAATCTTGGATTTGATTCTGTTTTTGATGGGATTCATGCTGTGGGAAAAGCTCTACTTCGTCACTGTTGCCTGTTGTCTGTTGCCTGTTGCCTGTTGACTGCAAATATTCCCCAACGCTATTCAAACTACCATCCAAATATCCTGCTTTGCAGGCGTGACGCTGAATCTTGCCACTGGAAGTTTTAGGAATACCACCTGTTTTCAACAAAACTATGGCATGAGGTGGCAATTCGTGGTTCTTCGATACTGCACTGATAATCGCTTTAGTAACTTCTTCTACATTTAATTTTCGCAGGTAAGTCCGTTTAATTTCTGGAGTGATAACCAGTTTTTCTTCCCCTGCCACTTCCACCGCAAAAGCAGCCACATTTCCCGCCCGAATTGCTTCGTGAGCATGATCCACAGTTAGCTCAATATCTTGGGGATAGTAATTACGACCACGGATAATAATTAAATCCTTTAAACGTCCCGTGACATACAATTCACCATCCTGTAAAAATCCTAAATCCCCTGTCCGCAACCAGCCTGATTCTTGAGTATTCGTCAACACCCCATTAAAGCTCTCGGCACTTATTATCGGGCGATTCCAATATCCTTGGGCAACACTGGGACTCTTTACCCAAATTTCACCAATTTCCCTATCTGGACATTGATTTAAACTTTCGGGATTAGCAATGACAATCTTTTGTCCTGGGGTATTCCCTCCACTACCGATTAAGGTCGTCTTATCTGCCTTATTCTGCGGCGCAACGGCGTGATTTTCTTCTAGTGCTTTACTATCGAAGGTGGCGATTGTTGGTTTGGTGCCTCTTTTGTTTCCCGTAATCATCAGAGTAGATTCTGCCATCCCATAACAGGGATAGAAAACTTGACGACGAAAACCACAGTCCTGAAAATACTCACTAAAGCGTTCTATAGTCTCCGCCCTAACTGGCTCGGCGCCAGAGAAAGCCAGTTCCCAACAACTGAGGTCTAAAGTAGCTTTCTGTTCCGTTGTAATCCGATCTACACAAAGGTCGTAGGCGAAGTTCGGCCCACCATTCGTCTGTCCTCGATAGTTAGAGATTGCCTGGAGCCACCTATAAGGACGCTGAAGGAAGGTTACAGGCGCCATTAGGTACATAGATGACCCAACGTAAGCTGGCTGGATAATCGAGCCAATTAAGCCCATATCATGGTAGGGAGGTAGCCAAGATACTAGGGCGTGATCCCTCTGATTGCCAAAGGAATGTTGAATTGTCTCCGAATTAGCGATTAGATTACCATGGCTAACCATGACCCCTTTGGGCTTGCCTGTGGAGCCACTGGTATATTGTAGAAATGCCAGACTGTCGGTTGCGATCGCTGGATGGTACCAACCCGTGGCTAAATCAAGGGCAAAAGTATCAGTAGCCAGAAATTTTATGTTTTCGGTGGCATTGTGGGCAGCAAACTTACTCGCTATCTGGTCTTGAATTGATTGGGTTGTCAGGGCAAAACTAGCGTCAGCATCAGCAACGATCGCCAGTAACCGCTCCAGAGAACGATTGGCACGGGGAGGATAAACGGGAACAGCCACTACTCCTGCATACAAGCAACCCAAGAAAGCTGCAATAAAATCCAGCCCTGGTTGATAGAGCAACAACGCCCTTTCTCCTTGAGCATTTTGATTTTGCAACACAAAAGCGATCGCCTTCGCTTTCTCATTTAGTTGTTGATACGAGAGACTATCGATCTCAGTGTCACCATCAGCTAAGAAAGTAAATGCCCTCTTGTGAGGTTGTGTACTCGCTTGTTCTTGTAGTCGGTCTATTAGAGTTATTTGCTTGCTCAATCGATTCCTCTCTTTGCCACCCACTAAGCTAGATATTATTTAAATAGCTTATCCAAAAGCGAGATACCTTTGTTGATTCTCGCTAATGAAATATTATCTCAGACAAAGAATAACCGATAAAGGAAGAAAAATATAGTAAGGCACAAAAAGGATAAAGGATGAAGCAGGAAAGATAAAGAATAAATAGCTATTAAAAAAACTCCCAGTATCTTGATGTACTAGAAGTTATACAGAAAATCAAGGAAAGTTTAATTTAAGAATTAACTTGATTTTATTTCAGGGGGTCTTATTTTCCTTTAAAAGAGCCTACCCAAGATTTTAATTCCTCTCGTGCCACTTCTCGACCTCCTAAACCAAAGGCTAGAGCGATCGCCACTGCAATACCGCCGAGAATCAAGCCAAATGCCAGATTGACGATATTTGGCGCAATACCCATGCGATTAAGAGCCATTGCTCCCACTAGGGTAATAATCGCGATTCGTGCCGACTGTGCCAATAAACGAGACTGGCTAGTGCCTGAAGCTATGATCAGGTTGAAAGCTAGATTTGCTAAATACAGACCGATACCAAAGACAACAACACCGATTAAAACTTGACCGGCGATCGCCAAAATAATACGGAATACATCTTCTAGCGCAGGAATTCCCAAGATATCTACTGCTGTCAAGGTAGCAACCAGCATAATTGCCACTAAGCAGAGCAATCCTACTAACTCTGAGGGAGTTTTTGAGCTGATGGTAGGTTCGGTTTGAATCATGGTGGGCTGATCTGTTCCCATCCCCAAGTCTAGGGGTTCATCCAAGGAGGAGTCTTCTAGAGAACCTTCAGCATCCCCTGCTGATGAGATGCCCAACCACTGCAACAGATTGTTGAAGCCAATATTAGTCAGGATATTGGTAACAAATTCGGAGACAAATTGTCCAGCAAAATAGAAGAAGCAGATAACTACTCCCGCAGCAAATACTTTAGGCATCAAGTCTAAGACTTGATTTAGCATGTCTGTGGCAGGAGCAGAGATCGCACTAATTTGTAACTGTTCTAATGCCGCGATGATACCTGGGATGAGAATCAGCACAAAAACTACTGTGCCAATAATTGATGAGAGGGATTGAGTTCCACTGCCACCACCAAGACCAACTTTACGTCCAATATTGTCCACCCCAGTAGCAGCCAAGAGATTGGAAACGATACGCTTGACAATATTAGCGACAAACCAGAATACAGCCCCGATGATTACTGCACCTAAAATGTTAGGCAACATTGCCAAAACTTCGTTGAGCATTCCTTGAATTGGCTCAAGAGTTCCGTTTAGCTGTAAAGCGTTGAGTATTGCTGGCAGGAATAGCAGGAAGATAAACCAATATAAGGCATTGCCCAAGGTATCGGTGAGAGAAAAATCTCCAGAAGTCTCCGCGTCCATCCCCAGACGCTGTTCGATGTTTAAAGCACCTAAGCCTCTAGTTACGATAGTCTTAACTACAGTGGCTACTACCCAAGCAATGCCCAGTAAGAAGGCTGCTCCCAAAAGTTTGGGAATAAATCCTGTAATCTGGTCTAGTAGGGTATTTAAAGGAGCAGATACCGCCTGTAGGTTTAGGGCATTTAATGCCGCTATGACTACAAACAGCATAATAATCCAGAAGGCTAAGCCGGCAATCCAGCTCTCGATGGGAAAGGATTCTCCACCTCTTTGTCCTGTAACGGCAGAAGCAATTTTATTATCGATTGCCGTGGCGTTAAGAATTTTCTTGATTACGCCTTTGATGATGCTGGCAATAATCCAGCCGACGATAAAGATGGCGATCGCCTTTACCAAACCCAGCAAAGATACCCCAAGGTCTACCCCCAGGCTTGATGTGATTTGCTCAAAAGGACCTGCTTGCCCTAGCAGCAAAGGATCTAGTGACGAAATATTACTAAGTATTGGAGTCATGTTATTTAGTGTTAATTCATCTAGTCATTTCCGCCATAAATACTAGCGGGAAATAATACAGATGTCTTGTGGTTTCAACAAGCATATATATTTTTCTGCGATAATTATGCCAAATATAATTAAAGATGCTTGAAAAGTTAATAATCTTAGCTTTTTTTAAGCTAAATTGCCTAGTTTAAACTTAATATTTTCTTCCTTTTTGTCAATCTACAAATTGCACTTAACTTAACTTAATTTAATTTAATTTATGTCGTCTCAAATTTTTGAACAATCTATTCGGATTAAAGCTAGTTCGGTTATTACTGAGGAATGTTTAACTGATTTGAAATTAATGCACCGTTGGTTAAATCCGATGCTAAAATGTGAGCCAATTGGTGTTTGGAATACTCAAGTCGGTAGTCTCAGCCGATTTACGATCAAAATTCCTTTGTTACAGCCTAGTCTGCGGAGTGTTGTGGTACAAAGGGAACCAGGTTTAATTGTCTGGAAATTTGATGGCTTTTTTCAAGGACGCGATCGCTGGGAATGTCAACCGACTAAAAATGGTACTTTTCTTCTCAATCGGTTTGAATTTGAAATACCAAATGCCATCGTTAGTTGGGGTTTCAATAATTTTGCGGCTAATCTCACTAAAAAAGATATGCAAGCTCAATTAAGGCGTTTAAAAAGAGTGGCAGAAGAAACCTATCGTCTGAGTGATAACTAGAGGAATAAAACTAGAGAAATAAAACTAGAGAAATAATTTAAAAAACGACCTGAAAAACGACAAAAAAAAGGTTAAAATTGTCAAGATTTTCTGACACAATCTCTACCATCTTCTTTAGCTTTATAAAGTGCTTTATCTGCCGCTTGAATTAGACCTTCTACAGTAATACTATCGTCGGGAAAACAACTAATTCCGATCGAAACACTAATTGACTCTAATTCTTGACCTTCATGTTTTAATTCGAGCTGTTTAATTCCTTCTCGAATTTTTTCCGCACGGATCACAGAGTTTTCTATTGAAGCTCCAGGCATGACTATAATTAACTCCTCCCCTCCAAAACGACAAGCAATATCGTATTTACGGGTTTCAGACTCCAGATAAGCTCCTACCTTGCTGAGAACTAAATCTCCAGCACTATGACCATAAACATCATTGAAGCGTTTGAAATGATCGACATCTAGCAAAATCACACTAATAAATTGTTGCGTGCGACGAGCCCGATCAATTTCTTTGGAGAGAGTTTCATTGAGATAGCGACGATTATATAGTCCTGTAAGAGGATCTCGCAGACTTTGATATCTTAACTCTTGTTGCAGTTTCAAATTAGCAAAGGAAATCGCTAAATTCTGCGCTACAGTTTCTGCTAAATCTTGAATTGATTGAGCAATTTTCGCGAGATTATTGAAGCGTAAAAAGAACATGCCGATGGTTTCACCTTTAGCAATCATCGGCAAACAAAGACTGGGATCTAAGTCAGTATCTAGATCTAGATGGGAACAGTACAGTTGAGGGGTATCAGGTTGAGCTTGATGAGTGCTACTTCTTCTTATTGCCCAGCATTCTTTAGGTTCAAAATTAGTTTCATAGTCTTGCTTTCCCCAACTTGCGATCGCATTTAAGAGATCTTTACTATTGTTAATCAGATAAATTACCCCATCGGCATCAGGAAATAAGGGTTTGAGTAAATCACCAATTACTCCTTGGGCTTCTTCTAAATTGACACAAGCCTGGATGAATTCATTCATTTCAGCTAACTTGATTCTGGCTTGATTGTTTCTCGCTAATTCTAAAACCCGTTCTTCTAGTTTGAGATTTAATTCTTTAGTTTGGGATTGAATTTTTCGAGTTTGAGTTACATCTTGGGCAACACCTAATATTTGCTCTGGTTCACCTTCTTGATTGCGACTAAAAATAGTATTCTTATCCTGGAGCCAATGCCATTGTCCTTGAGTATTTTTAAT